>CAZBBZ010000213.1:0-5308 GCA_964489925.1 uncultured Rhodobacterales bacterium | reverse complement strand
TGCGGCTCTGCATTGTTGATGCGCAAGCGCTGCGTGGCGGTCAATGGCGCATGGCCCGTCACCACGCCTTGCTCTGCCTCAACGACTACGCCTTCGCTGGCAACCGCTGCAAGTTCTGCCAAGGTCTGATGCTGGAAAACATCGCGAACCTCGAAAACAATGCCTTCGCGCCCTGCGGTCGCCGCTAGTTGCAGACTAAGAATAGAGTCACCACCAAGCTCGAAAAAGTTATCTGCACGCCCGACGGTTTCGACGTTCAAAAGATCGCTCCAAATGGCGGCAAGCCGTTCTTCGCGGGGGCCAATCGGCGCCTCAAAACTTGCGGCCCGTTGCGCAGCCAGATCAACTGCCGCCAGCGCCTTGCGATTGACTTTGCCGCTTGGCAATAGCGGGAAGGCATCCAACATTTGCACCGCAGTTGGCACCATATGGGCTGCCAAACGCGTACCAAGATGGGTGCGCAAATCATCCGGCGCGCTCAGCTGGCCGTTCAAGCCCACCGCATAAGCGACAAGCTGGGTGCGGCCATCTTCAGATTTTTGCGCGGTAACCAGCGTTTCGGCAATTTCAGGATGCGACAACAGGGCCGCTTCGACCTCTGCTGGTTCGACCCGGAAGCCACGAATTTTTATCTGTGCATCCCGGCGCCCGAAGAATTCGATGTTACCGCGTTCTGTGACACGCCCGTAATCGCCCGTGCGATAGACGCGCCCAAAGAGCATGTGATCGACAAAGACCTCTGCGGTTTTTTCTTCGTCGTTCAAATAACCAGTGGCAACGCCCGGCCCAGAAATCGCGATCTCGCCAATCACACCGGGGGCGGCAGGTCCACCGAACTGGTCGAGAATATGCACACCAACATTAGGCAGTGGTACGCCGATGTCATTGCCCACATCTTCGCCCTTGGACATCGCAGACGAACTGCTGATGAAGGCCGTTGCGGTAATCGACGCTTCTGTGGGACCGTAAGACGATAGGAAGGCCACGTCGCGGTCGCAAAGTGCTGACCATTTCGCCATGGTCGCCGGGTTCAGTGCCTCGCCCCCGGTAAGGAATATCCGGATCGAGGGGGCCATGCGCAGCCCCTCGTCGCTCATGGTGTCGACCCATTGACGCCACAAGGCTGCGGGTAGATCAAGGATGCTAAGATCATGGCGACAGCTGATCGCCATGAATTCTTCCGCACCCAAACGGCCCGGATTGTGGTGCAGCACGGATGTTCCGCCTGCCAACAGCGGCACGAACAGCTGCAAGGCAGACGCGTCAAAATTCAGTGGTGCGAATTGCAGCAGGCTGTCGTCTGGCCCAACGCCTAAGACATGACCCATGCCCCGCGCCATATTTGCCACCCCACGATGAGGCACGACCACACCTTTTGGCGTGCCCGTCGTCCCGCTGGTAAAGATAATGTAGATCGGCAAGCCGGGGTCGGTGCTCGGCTTATGCGGCTTTTGGGTCGCAAAACTTTGGTCCAACATTTGCACCCGCACGCCGATCGCACCATGTTCATCTGCGAATAGCGGGGCTAGGTTTGGTTCGGTCAAAAGCACCTTGGCACCAGAGGCCGCCAGTAGTTGCTTTTGCCGCTCTGCCGGGGCTTCTGGATCGAACGGCACGTAAACGCCGCCAGCTTTCATCACGCCGTAAATAGCCTGCAAAAGAGCCGGGCTGCGTGCGCCACAAATGGCCACCGCATCGCCATGAGTTACACCAAGCGCGGTCAGACCATCTGCGACTGCGGCGGCAGCTTCTTCAAACTCTGACCAACTGACCTTCTGGGGATCACCATTTTCAGGCTCATAAATCAACGCCGTCGCGTCAGGCCGCGCATGCGCGTGGGCATCCATGATGGCGTCTACACGTAGATCATCGAGCGCAAGGGGCAGGTGCGGCTTCGACGACGGTAGTTCAAAGAACCCAAGTTGGCCGATGGGCGCATCGGGCGCGGCAATCACCGAAGCCAAAAGCGCGCGGAACTGCTCGCCAATCCGGGTGATTGTATCGGCTTCGAATAGTTGTGTGCGGTACTCCAGCATTGCAGAAATGCCTTGCGGCGTTTCTGTCATATCCAGCACAAGATCAAACTGGGTCGCGCCTTTGTCGAGCCGCAGCGGAGACACAGTCAAATCGCCTGCGGAGGCGATTTGTGTGGGTGTATTCTGCCAGACAAACATCGCTTGAAAGATGGGCGAAAAGCGGTCGTTGCGTTCGGTGACCAACGCTTCAACAATCGATTCAAACGGCAACGCGCTATGATCAATTGCGTCGAGCAGCACCTGCTGTTGACGTTTGGCCAGAGTCGTAAAGGCCGGCTCGCCTTGGGCATCAAAGCGCAGAGCTAGCGTGTCGGCAAAAAAGCCGATCACATCCTCAGACCCCGCAACGGGACGGTTGGCAGTAACGGTTCCAAGAGCAAAGGCGCTTTGCCCGCTAAGCCGTGCCAAAAGCACGCCGTAAACCGATTGCAGAACCGCAAATGGCGTGACACCTGCCAACTTAGCAACGCGGTGAACCCCTGCCGCTTCTTCTGTTGATAGATCAAAGTAATGCACCCGGCCTTTGCCATTGGGTCGGTCAGCGCGGGGGTGATCCGTGGGCAATTCCAAAAGATCGGGCAGATCAGCGAGTGCGCCTGTCCAATGGGCCGTGAGTGAGTCTTTGTCGGACTCGGCGCGCTCCGCTTCCATATGAGCGGCGTAATCTACATGTTGCAGCTCAAGTGCCGGCAAAGCCTCGCCACCGTAAGCGGCAGCAAAGTCGCGTGCCAGCACCGACATGGACCAGCCATCGGTGATAATATGATGCGCACACAGCATCAAAACATGCTTGTTCGCATCAAGCCGGAACAGGGCCGCACGAACCAAGGCACCGCCTTTGAGTTCAAATGGAGCGGTAGACATAGAGGCCGCGGCTTCGGCCAAAGCCTCTGACGCATTAGCGCGGTCGGCCAAGTCAATGACGTGCAGTTCCAGAGAGTCTTTTTCTAGAATTTCAATATAAGGCGTGCCATCAATTTCCGTCAAACGGGTGCGCAAAGCCTCATGTCGCTCTGTGAGCGTTCCAAGGGCGGCTTCCATGCGAGCGATGTCCAGCGGGCCAGTGATCTTGATCTGCGAAGGCAGATTATAGGTGCCATTGTCCGGATCAAGCTGATGCAGGAACCACAGACGTTTTTGCCCCGAGCCAAGCGGCAGCGGTTTGCTGCGATCAAGGCGTGTAACCTGCAATTGTTTGGCGCTGACTTCCTTGCCATCAAGCGAGGCGGCTAACGCACCCAGTTGCGATGAGCGGAACAGCTCGCGTGCGTTCAGCTCCATCCCATGCCGCGCTTTGAGCAAGCTAAGGACGCGCATGGCGGTCAGGCTGTCGCCACCGATTTCGAAAAAGTCAGACTTGGCGGTTAGCGTGGTTGGATCAAGGCCCAAAACCTCGCCGCAGATATCGGCCAGTTTGGTTTCAGTATCTGTTAAAGCAGTTGTGGCAGCCGGGGTCGCATTTGCGGTTGTGCCAGCAACAGCCGCGGCGGTGACCGCCGCCGCCCCGCCAACCAAAGCCGCGCTCCAATCAATGGCAGGCAGTGCCTTGGCATCTACCTTGCCGTTGGGCGTAAGCGGTAAATCTTTAACGCCAACAAAGGCCTGCGGAATCATATAATCAGGCAAGCTCTTGGCCAGTTCCACTTTCAACTCGCCCGCATCCACCGCAACGCCCACAGGGGTTACCAAATGGGCCGCAAGACGCGTGGTGTCACCAACATCCTGTGCCGAGACAACCGCCGTGGTCACAAAGGGCAAGGCTTCTAATTGGCGTTCAATTTCCGCCAGTTCCACGCGGTAGCCGCGCAGCTTGACCTGTGTGTCCGCCCGTCCGTGATATTCAAGCTGACCATTTTCATGCAAGCGGACCAAATCATTGGTCGCATAGTAGCGACCTTCAAGGCCCGGTACTGTTACAAAACTGGATGCCGTAAGATCATCCCGACCCAAATAGCCCCGCGCAAGACCCGGCCCACCGATATAAAGCGCACCGGTTTGGCCATTCGCCACAGGACGCAAGGCTTCATCCAGCACCAGTGCGGAGGTGTTGGACACGGGCAACCCAATAGGCGTGATCTGATCTGGGGCGAGCGGGCTTTCTAGCTGGTGCAGCGCTGCGGCAAGGCACACAATTGTCGTTTCGGTTGGACCGTAAGTGTTCCAAAGGCCGACACCAGCGGGAGCGCTATTCAACCAATCATTGACCAGCGCAGGTTTGGCGGCCTCTCCCCCTAAAATCACGTGACGCAGGCCCGCAGGGATCGCCGCAAGCGCTTCCGGCTCCCACATCAGGTTGTGCCAAAACGCGGTCGGCAAATCGAGAATGGTGACGGCTTTCACGTCCATATCCGCCCAGAACGACCGCGCATCAGGCGGCAGGGCTTCGTCGCGGAATACCAGCGTGGCACCATGCAGCAAGGCACCGTAAATTTCTTCGATCGAAGTATCAAAACTGAGCGAGGAGAACTGCAACAGCGTGTCGTCGCCGGTAATATTTAGACTGCGCCCCAACCAAGCCGCGTAATCCGCAACTGCGACGTGTTCGATCATCACGCCTTTCGGTTCTCCGGTCGAGCCAGAGGTGAAGATCGCATACATCAAATCGTTCGGCGAGGTGGCGATGTCCGGTGCTTTTTCAGCATTACCTTGATCGGGGTTTAGCGTCGTTACGCCCGTGTTGGCCAGCTCACCCACCGCCACGCGCATTCCCGCCTGCGCAACAATGCTGTCCAAACGAGCGGGTGGCAGCTTGGTGTCAAGATAGACGAATGCCGCCCCCACCTTGTTGATCGCCAACTGAGAAATCACCACGCCCGCCGAACGCGGCAGTGCGATGCCAACGTAGTCTTGTGGCGCAACGCCTTGAGCAATCAGCGTGTGAGCCAAAGCGTTGGCGCGCTGTTCGATCTCTTGATAGCTGAGCGTATCTTTACCATCACGCAAAGCAATCGCATCTGGGGTGTCTGCGGCAATTCCTGCGATCAAGGCATGAACCGGCGCTTTCGGCAAAGCCGTGGTCTCGCCCGTTAGCAGCGCCTCAATTGGGCTTGGTGCATTTACTGCGGCCAAGGCACCAAGATCCCCACGCCAACCACCGGCAACCTTGCACAAAACAAAGATTAGCTCATCCAGAATATGCTGGGCGCGGTCCTCGCCATAAAGTGCGGTATTATAATTCAGCTCGAGTGCAAGGCGACCGTCTACATCGACCGCATTCAGCGTCAACTCTCCATCCGTATAGCCCATCGGACGGGGTTGAATTTGAGCCGTTA
>CAZBBZ010000212.1:0-5371 GCA_964489925.1 uncultured Rhodobacterales bacterium | reverse complement strand
GGCACGCAGTCGATTGATCCGGTTGATATGCTGGTTGGCCCCGGCAATGCCTTTGTCGCAGAGGCCAAGCGCCAGCTTTATGGGCGGGTTGGGATTGACCTGTTCGCAGGCCCGACGGAAACCATGGTGATTGCCGATGAAACGGTGGATGCAGAGATTTGCGCCACAGATTTACTGGGCCAAGCGGAACATGGGCCGGACAGCCCCGCCGTGTTGCTGACCACCAGCGAAAAGCTTGCGCGCGAAACCATTGCAGAGGTTGAGCGGTTGTTGACCATTTTGCCAACCGCAGGACACGCACGGATTTCTTGGGACACCTATGGGCAAGTCATTGTTTGTGAGGATCACGACGAAATGCTGGCGCTGGCCAATGACATTGCGTCTGAACATGTGCAGGTGATGACGGACCGAGATGATTGGTACTTGGATCATATGGTCAGCTATGGGGCTTTGTTCTTGGGCGCGCGTACCAATGTGGCTTATGGCGACAAGGCGATTGGCACGAACCACACGCTGCCCACCAAAAAGGCCGGGCGCTATACAGGCGGGCTTTGGGTTGGGAAGTTTCTTAAGACGCATTCCTATCAAAAGGTGCTGACCGACGAAGCCTCTGCCTTGATCGGGCGGTATTGTTCGCGGTTGTGCATGCTGGAAGGTTTTCAGGGTCATGCGGAACAGGCCAATGTGCGGGTGCGGCGCTATGGTGGGCAAAATGTGCCTTATGCCGAAGGCGCATCCCCTATTGCGGGTGCGGATTTGGTTGAAGAATGAGCGCTTTGCCTCAAACCCCGTCATTTGAATTGCGCGGCCAGCGCGCTTTGGTGACGGGGGCGGGCCGGGGCATTGGTTTGGGCGCGGCAGCAGCTTTGGCCCGAGCCGGGGCGGAAGTTACCTTGGCCGCACGCAGCGCACCTGAAATCACTGCCGCTGCCAAAGCAATCGGAGATGGCGCTGTCCCCCTTAGGCTTGATGTATCGGATTTGGGTGCGTTGGCGGATCGGATCGCGGGGGCAGGGCCGTTTGATATTTTGGTCAATAATGCAGGCACCAACCGTCCCAAACCCATGTGGGAAGTTACGACGGACGATTATGATGCGGTGCTTGATCTGAACTTGAAGTCTGCGTTTTTTGTGGCCCAAGCGGTGGCGAAGGGATTGATGGCCGCTGACAAGCCGGGATCACTTATTCATATGTCCAGCCAGATGGGGCAGGTGGGTGGTCCAAATCGCAGTTTATACTGCGCGTCCAAATGGGGGATGGAAGGGATGAACAAAGCACTGGCTTTGGATCTTGCGCCCTATGGGATACGGTCCAACACCATTGCGCCGACCTTTGTTGAAACGCCGATGACAGAGGATTTTTTTGCTGACCCTGACTTTTTAGCTTCGGTTTTGGACAAGATTAAACTTGGCCGATTGGGTCAAGTTGAGGATTTGATGGGGGCGGTGGTTTTTCTGGCCTCGCCCGCGTCTGGCATGATGACCGGCAGCACCTTGACGGTGGATGGCGGATGGACGGCGGAATGATGAAGTCGCGACAGGCGGCTCTGGTTGTTTGAGAGGCGATTGTTTATAGCATTCAGACGGTCACATAGTCTGGCCGCAAACCCATAAGGCACAGTAGTTTTGGCTGACGCGCAAAAGCAAACCCGTTCCAATGGCCAAACGACCAGAACCAAAATTCTGGACGCGGCGGAGGCTTTGTTTGGCGATGCCGGATTTGATGCGGTGTCTTTACGGGATATTACCGAGCGCGCTGAGGTCACGCTGGCACTTGCGAGCTATCATTTTGGCACGAAAGATAACCTGTTCGAAGAAGTCGTAGGGCGGCGCGCGAAAGTGCTGTCTGATGATCGGTTGGCGCGGTTGCAGGCGCTTGAAGCTCCGGACATCGAGGCGATTGCCGATGCTTTTTTAGCGCCGATGTTTGAGCGGGCCAGCAGCAAAGAGCCGGGATGGGCCGCGTATTTCAAAGTGCTGGGCCGCTTGGGGGAAAGCAATCAGTGGCTTGGGGCGTTTGAAAAACATTTTGACGAAACAGCGAAAGACTTTATCGCGGCCCTTTGCACGGTGATGCCTGACAAGGATCGGAGCGCTGTGACCCGTAGCTTTATGATGATGCTCAGCTTGATGCTGGCCACTGTGTCTCAGCATGAGCGGATCGATCAGCTGTCGGGCGGTGCATTACAGGCCCGTGATCTTGGGGCCGCTTATGGCCCGATGCTGGCGTTTATCGTGGGCGGCATTAGAGCTGCGACTTAACGGCTTTTGGCGCGCGCGCTCATAAATTCTCTCTCTTTATATATAGACACCACTACCGCGGTTGTTGGTGGTGCCCCGTGTCTTGACTTGGCATTTCTGTTTGGTATTAGTTAATTATACGACCAACCAAACAAGGAATGTCAGAATGGTATCAGAAAATGTGCGTCGCGTGGTCACCGGCCATAATGAAACTGGCAAAGCCGTGGTTGTGTCCGATGCCCCGCCACCCCATGTGACGCGGCCCGCACATCAGCCGGGGCTTGCGTTCCACGAAGTTTGGAATACGCGCCAAACGCCAGCGCCGGTCACAGCCAGCGAAGCAGAGCCGACGGATTTTCATCGCGACACCCATCCGCCCAAAGAAGGCACGGTCATTCGTATCGTGGATATTCCGCCCGAAGGACCGGATGGGCCGGATTTTGACAAAGAAACCGCGCGCGCGTTGTTTGAAAATGTCGGGTTGGCGGAAAATGCCGAACATACCATTCCTGGCCGCCATCCCTTGATGCACCGGACGGAAAGCATTGATTACGGCGTGGTGCTAGAGGGTCAGATTGTTTTGCTGCTTGATGACAGCGAGGTGGTTTTAGAAGCGGGGGATCTGGTGGTGCAACGCGGCACGATCCATGCTTGGACCAACCGAACCGATCAAATCACGCGCATGTTGTTTATTCTAACCGATGGTGCCTTTGACCCCGAGCTTGCCGCCGCCTTTGCAGCCCATGACGAACGGGTAAAAGCGGCCGCATTTGGCTGAGGCGTTCGTCGGGTAAATGTGACCCTATATATAGAGACATATATAACGACATTTATAATGAAGGCCGCGTCCGGTTTCGCAAATGTGCAATCGGTGAAAACTTCCCCCTTCCCGAAACTGGTTTGTCGTGAAAGAGTTCGATTTTAGAATTGCGATAAAGGGGAATGGATATGGACCGCACGAAACCGCATTGGAGTTTTTGGTTGGTGGCCTTTTTGGGGCTGATTTGGAACCTGTTGGCTTGTGGAAACTTGTATATGCAGGTGACTGGCACGGGCTTGGAGTCGTTTCCCGAAACGATGCGCTCATACATAGAGACGCGCCCTGATTGGGCGACCATCGGTTTTGCCGTTTCGGTGATCTGCGGCGTGCTTGGCTGTTTGATGCTGATGCTGCGCTATATCGTGTCGCCGTTCATTCTGTTTTTATCTGTTGTTGGCACCGCCGTGGCGTTGGCCCATGCCTATTTCGCGGTCGGTGTGAACGATACGCAGATCTTTATCCCAACTTTGGTCGCACTGTTTGTGGCGATACTTCTATATGGCTATGCGCGCTATGTGTTGGGACGCGGGTTGCTCGGCGACTAAAGGGTCGGGCGACTTGATAACCCGGCGTGGATTTTTAAGGGCAAGCCTTGGGGCGATTGTATCCGGGCTTGCGGTTGGGGCTTATGCCTTTGGGGTAGAGCCCTTTCGTATGCGCCGCACGGATTACCGGTTGGCGTTGCCCGGTTGGGTTGGTCCGAACATGACCATAGCGATTATTGCTGATCCGCATATGTGCGAGCCTTACATGACGGCGGCGCGTCTGCGGGGTGTCGTTGATCGGGTCAATGACATGTCGCCGGATCTGACGCTGTTGTTGGGCGATTATGTTGCTACCCACCGTTTTGTACGTGGGGTGGTGCCTGCGCGCGATTGGGCGGCAGAGTTTGCGAGGCTCAAAGCGCCCCTTGGAGTTCACGCGGTTATGGGCAACCATGATTGGTGGGATGACCCGGCCGCGCAAGCCCGACGCGCGGGGCCGACTTATGGTGAAGTGGCGCTGCGGGACGCGGGGATCGAGGTTTATGAAAACCGGGCGGTAAAACTGGGCTTTCAGGGGCAAGATTTTTGGCTGGCGGGTTTGGGCGATCAGATCGGCCTGAACACCAACGGTCGTTGGAGTGGCGTGGATGATCTGCCCGGCACGCTTGCGCAAATCACCGATGACGCTCCGGTGATCCTGATGGCCCATGAGCCAGATATTTTTCCGAAAGTTCCAGCGCGGGTTGCCTTAACGCTTTCGGGACATACCCATGGTGGGCAGTTGCGGATGTTCGGCTATTCACCAAAAGTACCGTCGGCCTATGCCAATCGTTACGCTTATGGTTTGGTAGAGGAAGCTGACCCAGAAGGTATGAACCGCAAATTATTGGTGTCAGGCGGCTTGGGTTGTTCTATCCTGCCGTTCAGATTTGGCGTGCCACCGGAAATTCTGCACGTCACTGTAGGAGCCTGACGTAAACATGCGAATTTTATTCATTCATTCAAATTTCCCAGCCCAGTTTGGGCAGCTTGGCGAATGGTTGGCCAATCAGGGATGGGATGTGACCTTTGCCACGGCGCGAAAAGATGTGCCTCCGGGTGGCAAGATCCGCGTTGTGCAGTTTGAGCCCCATCGCGATATTACCAAGGGCGTACATAATTATGTTGCCGGTTTGGAAAAGGCGGTGATCACAGGACAGGGGTTCGTGCGCGCGGCGGTGGAGTTGCGCAAGCAAGGCTATGCACCGGATATTATCGTGGCCCATTCGGGCTGGGGCGTGGGGATGTTTGCCAAGGACGTTTGGCCAGACGCGAAATTCGTCCCCTATTTTGAATGGTATTACCGATCCCCTGCGGTTGATAGCACGCCCCATGATCCGGCAAAACGCGACCCGCTGGATCAGGCTGCCTATACAAGAGTACGAAACACGCCATTTTACCTCGACTTTTCGAGTGCTGATGCCGCGCTCGCGCCCACGAAGTTTCAGGCGGCGCAGTTCCCAGATGATCTGCGCAAGCAGTTGACCGTGATGCACGACGGGATTGACACGAAGCTACATGCGCCGGGCGGACGCGATCCCGAAATTATGGCCGAACTGGGTATTCCTGAGGATGCCGAGATCATAAGTTGGGTCACGCGCGGCATGGAGCCTGCGCGGGGATTTCCTGAAATGATGAAAGCGGTGGCGGAGCTGCAAAAGTCGCGCCCCAAGCTGCATATTATAATAGTGGGCGAAGATCGGGTCGCTTACGGATCAAAAGTGGCGGTCAAAAGCTGGAAGGCGAAAATGATCGGTAAGGAACTGGCGTCGATGAGCGAATGAAAT
>CAZBBZ010000211.1:0-5373 GCA_964489925.1 uncultured Rhodobacterales bacterium | reverse complement strand
AGGGGTCTGGCGGTGGCGCGCATGTGGTGGTGGGCGGTGCCAAGCCGCAAGACAGCCCGTTTTTGCGCCGCCCCGATGTGCTCGGCTCGCTCATTCGCATTTGGCAACGCCATCCAAGCCTCAGCTACTTTTTCTCTGGCCTCTTTATTGGCCCCACCTCGCAAGCCCCGCGTTTGGACGAAGCGCGCCGCGATCAGCTTTATGAAGTTGACCTTGCGCTGACCCAATTGCCCGGCGCAAACGAAACAGGCTTTCCCCCGTGGGAGGTTGACCGCGTGCTGCGGCATTTGCTCGTGGATGTCACAGGCAACACGCACCGAGCAGAAATTTGCATCGACAAACTATATTCCCCTGATGGGCCAACAGGCCGCTTGGGTCTTGTCGAGTTTCGAGCGTTTGAAATGCCGCCGCAGGCGGAAATGAACCTTGCCCAGCAACTTTTGGTGCGCGCGCTGATCGCTTATGCGTGGCGCCATCCGGTGAGCGAGCCGCTGATTGACCACGGGCCGGACCTGCATGACAAATTCATGCTGCCAGATGTGCTTTGGGCCGATTTGGGCGCTGTCCTTTCGATGATTAAGCGCGGTTTGGGCATTTCGATTGACCGCGAATGGTATCGCGCGCAGCTTGATTTCCGCTTTCCGGTGCTGGGCCGGGTTGAAACCGATGATATCGAGTTGGAATTGCGCTCGGCCCTAGAGCCTTGGCATGTGCTGGGCGAAGAAAGTGCCGCCTCTGGCATGACCCGCTTTGTCGATAGTTCGCTCAACCGTTTGCAACTGCGCGTCACTGGCGCCTTTGATCCAGAGCGCTATCAGCTTTTGTGTAACCAAGCGCCCTTGCCGCTGAACCAAATCGCAGGTGGTCGCGTTGGGGCCGTGCGGTTCCGCACGTGGTTGCCGACCTCGGCTTTGCATCCAACCATACCCGCAACGCCAGAGCTGACTTTTGATTTGTATTCAAAAGCAGACCGCCGCGCGATTTCTGGGGCGACCTATTGGGCGACGCATCCGGGCGGGCAAAACTTTGAGACCCGGCCCGTCAATGCCCTAGAGGCCGAAGCTCGGATCAGGCAGCGTTTCTTTGCAGGTCGCCACACGCCCGGCTCGTTCGACCCGATCACGCTTGATGATCGACATGGCTTGTGGGCGCTGGATTTGCGCCGCCTTTAGGCGCAACGCCACCAGTTGAAGCGCATCAAGTTCGCGCAGCGGTTAGCTTCCAATCATAGACTTGATGTTGCCAAATACCGGGCCCATCAGATCAAACGCCCGTTCTTCGGACCAAATCAGCGATGCCAAACCCAACACGATCATCGCGATCTTCATCAAACCAAGCTGATAAAATTTGGTGTGACGCAGAATGTAAAAGACGGGGAATACCACCAACACAATCGCAATAAGCCCAAGCTCTATGCCGATATTGAATCCGACCCAAGTTACCAGCTTTTGGTTTGGTTCAATCGAAATCGGCGCAAGGGCGTTGGCAAACCCAAAGCCGTGGAACAGCCCAAGGACAGCGACAACGAGCACCATATTAACGTGAAGGCGCGGCACCAAAACGGTCAGCGCCACATATGCAATGGAAAGAGCAATCAGAGACTCGGTGATCCAAGCGGGGGGCTGAATGAAACCCATGCTCGCAAGGCCAAGCGTTATCGAATGCCCCAGCGCAAAGGCGATCCCCAATTTCAACACGCTCATCGCGGGTTGATAAAGCCCGTCGGACGGTGTCCAACGCGCCTGCGTTACGGCCATCACCGTTGGAATAAGCAGGGTCAGCAAGAACAGCACATGATCCAAGCCCTGCCACATATTCCAGATGCCTTCTTTGATGAAATGAACCAACAACTCGACCAAGGGCTTACCCACAAGGCTTAGAGTTTTCGTGCGGCTCCCATCGGTTAAAATCAGCGCAAAATCCGCCTCATTTTCCGTCACGCCCGTGCGCGTACTGCTGTCGATAATCACAAAGCCCGCGTGATTTGGCCCGACGGCGTCAAAAAACAGATTGTAAGTGACCTCGATGCTTTCGGGTACAGGGGTCAGCCCTCGCACATCAAAATAGACCTTGGCGTATTTTTCCCATTCCACATCGCGCACATCAAAGGTGGTTTGCGAAATCACAAGCGGCGCCCCGTCGGAACGCAGAACAATGTTGCTTTGCAAATAGACGAAGATCGCATCAAGATTGTCGGCCACTTCTTGATCGCTGATAGAGCCATCACCATCCGCGTCTAGGTCCACCACTCGCCCAAGATCGCCATAGGCAACTTCAAAGCGCCCGGTCAGGGCGGTTTCTGTGACCTCAAAGTAAATATAACCCTGATCGGCGGTATGCGCTTGTGCGGTCAAGCCGCTTAGGAAGATTGCAAATACGAGCGCGAGCGATGCGAAAGCCTTGATGAACATAATGGCCCCTAAAGCCCCGTCTTGAGTGATTTATTATTATCAAATTAGCGCCAATAAATAAAAGTCACGATTTGGCTGGCCCAAAATGATCCTGATATCATTCCCAAGCGTAATAACTTTAACGAATTGCGCTTGTTTTGGGAAGGCTGACCGGTGGTTTTGACGTTGAATGACACGGTTACCGAGGCCGCCGCGCACCGAGAGCGCGATATTGCTTTTTCCTGTTTGGATGATGACATCAGTTTTGCGGATCTTGCTCAGTCTAGCGCGCGATTGGCAGGAACTCTGGTCGAACTAGGTGTTCGCTCTGGTCATCGGGTTGGAATCTTCATGCGCAAGTCGCTGAAAACCCCGCAAGCGGTTTTCGGCATCCTGTCAGCAGGGGCGGCTTATGTGCCGATTGATCCAAATGCGCCGCCGGAACGGGTTTATCGCCTCTTGGTGCAATGTGGTATCAAGGTTCTGATTTGTGATCAGGCGATGGGGCGCAAGCTGAGTGCGGTGATGCAACTTGGCACCCAGATCACCCATGTGATTGGCCTCGATACAGCGCCCAATGATATGCCCCGCGATGGTACCTGCATCTCTTGGGATCAAGCGATCACAAACCCCAAAGCCGTGCAAAAACCTGTGCGGCCAAGTGATTTGGCCTATATCATTTTTACGTCAGGCTCGACAGGCCAGCCCAAAGGCATGGCACACACCCATGCCAGCGCCATGGCCCATGCGCGCGCTATGAACCGCACGTTTGATGTGCAGCCCTCAGACCGGATCGCCCTGCATGCGGCGCTGCATTTTGATATGTCGCTGCTGGCATTGTTTGGCGCGCCTTTGGCACAAGCCACGGGGGTCATTCTGCCCGAAGCGATCACGCGGCTGCCTGCAGAAATGACAGCAATCGCAGAGCGGTCGCGCGTTTCTATTTGGTACTCTGTGCCCAGTGCGTTGGCGCAAATAATTGCATCTGGCGCGCTGGATCAACGCGATCTAAGCGGCCTGCGCCACATCATTGCCGCGGGCGAGGTCTTGCCAGCCAAATATGTGCGCGCCTTGGCCCAAGCCTTGCCCCATGCGCGATTTTCCAATGCTTATGGTCCGGCTGAAACCAATGTCTGCACGGTCCATCATATCGACAACCCCGCCACGCTCAGCGACGCACCTGTCCCGATCGGCACGGTTTGGCATGATGCTGAAGCCAAGGTTCTGGATGAAGCGGATCAGGACCTTGCATCTGGTACGCCGGGGGAATTGGCGATCCATTCGGATAGCAATATGACCGGGTATTGGGCCGCGCCCGCGCTGACCAAAGCCGCATTTTACAAAGACGCAAAGGGTAGGATGTTTTATCGCACGGGCGATATTGTTGTTCAGGACGATCAAGGCGTTTTTCACTATCACGGACGGCGCGACCGCCAAATCAAACTCAGAGGCTATCGCATTGAACTTGACGAAATCGAAGCCTGCCTGACCTCCCATCCCAATGTGGCAGAGGCTGCCGTGGTGCTAGATGATCCGAACGCGCGCATTTTGGCGGTTGTGACCTTGGCCAATCCCCTTGATGATGCGCCTGCGACTTTGATGACGTATTTATCAGCCCATTTACCGCCCTATGCGCTGCCAAATAGGGTTCAAACAATGCAGGTTTTGCCGCGCACGGCCACGGATAAAATTGACCGCCGCGCCGTTCTTAAGGAGATTACAACATGACCGCTGCCGCCGCTACACAGACGCTTTTGGCCTTTGTCAGCGATACGCTGCTTGATGGTATGACGATTGCCCCCGACGATGAATTGCTGATGACTGAATTGCTGGATTCGCTATCCGTGACCCGGTTGATCGCCCATATCGAACAGTCGTTTGCCATAAAAATTCCGGCCCAAGACGTGGTGCTCGACAACATGCGCAGTGTCTCGGCGATTGTCGATTATCTTGGCAGGGCCCATCCCGCAGCGCTGGCGCATTGATCGTGGCTAATGCGCTTTTAACCTCTGAATTAAGTGCCGTGCGCGACGCGGCAAAAGAGTTTGCACAGACAAGCCTTGCATCACATCCCGCCGATTGGGAGGCGTGGCAGTCCCAGTGGCAAGATTTGGCGCGCGCTGGTTTTTTGGGTCTGCGCAATGATGAAAACCTCGGCGGTGCGGGCCAAGACGTGAAAACCACAATCGCTCAATTTGATGGCTTAGGGCAGGGGGCGGCAGGCTTGGGCACGCTGATGCAGCTTTGTGCGCAAACCTTTGCCATCCAAGAAACCCTGCGCGCCTTTTGCAGTGACGACCAGAAAGCCGTTTATCTGCCCGATTTGGGGCGGGGGGCTAAAATTGGCGCCTATGCGCTAAGTGAAACAGACACGGGCTCTGACGCTTTGGCGCTTAAAACCACCGCGAAAAAGGTCGATGATGGCTATGTTTTGAACGGGTCCAAGGCGTTTGTCGGCATGGGTCCGGTTGCAGATGTGGTCTTGGTTTTTGCCAGTACGCGGCCAGAAGACAAGCAATGGGGCTTGTCGGTGTTTTTGGTGGAGGCGGGCGATGATGGATTTATCCGTCACGAGGCGGATCAAACAATTTGCCATGCAAGCACACCCTTGGGGCGTTTGTCCTTTGAAGATTGCAAAATTCCAGCAAACCGCCTTTTGGCAAGCGAAGGGGCGGGGCAAAGCATTTTTCAGCACTCTATGATTTGGGAACGTGGGTTCATTTTGGCCAGTCATGTGGGCGCGATGCGGCGCCAAGTGCAAGACACGAAAAACTTCGCCCAAGACCGGGTGCTGTTTGGCAAGCCGATCCTTGCAAACCAGTCGGTGTCAAACCGCATCGCAGATATGGCGCTGCGGGCGCAAACGGCCGAGTTGATGCTATATAATGCGGCCCATCTCGCAGACGAGGGCAAGCTGACAAGCGATCATGCGGCTTTGGTCAAGCTGCAGATTTCCGAGGCGTTTTTGGCCTCTAGCCTTGAT
>CAZBBZ010000210.1:0-5373 GCA_964489925.1 uncultured Rhodobacterales bacterium | reverse complement strand
GGCAACGGCTTTGACGGAACAATCGAATTCGTTGACGCTGATGGCACAGTAACTGGTTCAATGGACTACACCAACATCGAGCGTTTCCGCATCGATGGTGAGTATGTAGAAAAAGTTGAACTGGGTAACGTGACATACGAAGTTATCGACGACTTCCGCTTCAATGACTCCTTGGGTGAAGCTGGTATTAACGACGATGCATACTCGCTGAAGTTGTTCACTGCACAGCCTGACTCCTTGACTGGCTTTGAGACAGTTAAAGCTTACTGTCTGTCAGCTTTCGCACCGCTAGATACAAGCGCATCATTCGACCAGGTTAACCTGTTGAACGGTGAATTGTTCCTAGCGAACACTGAGAACGCAATCATTGTGCGTGATCAGAGCGAAAACGAAGCACTGAAAATCCTGTCTGGAACTGGTGTTAACGGCGAAGCCGGCGTTGACAACATGGATCTGATCAACTGGATCATCAACCAGGATTGGGACACAATGTCCAATGGTGACGGACTTGGCGAAAGCTACACCGACACTGAAGTTCAGTTCGCTATCTGGTCTTTGACTGACGGTGTTGCTGGCGTTGAAGGTAATGCTCCTTCAACAGCAGTTTGGGATAACGCTCTAGAAATCTCACAACTGGCGATCGACAACGGCGAAGGTTACGAAGGCGGCCAGTTCGTCGGTGTGATCGTTGAGCCAACGAACAATGCTGACGCTGACGGCAAAGATGCCGGCAATACTCAGCCGTTCATCATCGCGGTTGACGCTGACTTCTTGGCATAAGCCGAAATATAGGGGCGGGTTCGCTCGCCCCTTTACTAAAATTAATACGGCGGTCGCTCACCCCCTTGCGCACCGTTGCGCCCACTGCCTCTGGTACTTAGGCAGTGGGTTTTTGCATTTCCTGACATCTGGAAAGCACGTACCGACCAGCTATTGCGCATAGAAACCAATTTTCGTCACAAAACTGTGGTTTCTCTTTCCTGATCAAGCTAACCAAACGCCAAATCTGGCACGCTATTAAAATGCCGCGGGGTCACCAAAATGGTTCCAATCACAAAGAATGAAACGATCCGAACTAGTTTCCCACTGATAAATCTCGTGTCTGGGGTTAGGGTAAAAAGCGTTTATAAGCCCAATGAGAGGCGAAAGTTGTAAAGGAACATCAAAAATATGATGTTTTTTGCGCCAAGCGCCGCCTTATGGCCATGTTAGGCTTACATCGAATAGAAGCGAAATAACGTCGTTCACCAATGCAGCTGGCAATCCACTAAAGACCAATCACCAGGTAACAAGTAACCATGACAGATTCCAAGACTCCCATCACCTTTGCTGATCTCTTACGTTGGTTGAATGAACGTCAACCAAACCAAGACATTTACAAGTTCGTTTCGGGTGACGACGAAGTTACCATAAATGGGCAGGACTTGTTTCAAAAGGCACAGGCAGCGGCCTTTGCCTTGCAAAAACGCGGGATGAAGGGCGAGCGCGTCATCCTATCCGCACCGCAAAAAGTTGAATTTGTCATCGCGTTTTACGCATGCATCCTTTCCGGCGCTATTGCCGTACCCATTCCGCAACCACGACATAACCGCGACAATCCGCGTTACACGGCCGTCGTGCTTGACGCTAAACCGAAACTTACGATTGCCGAAACGGACCTTCACGAAACTTTGGCAAAACTTACCGCCGAGGCAGCTTCTCCCCCGGAGCTTTCAACGATTGATTGGCTCATTGCCGAAGGAACAGAGCTGGACGAGGAGCTGCCAGAAATCACTGAAGATATGCCCGCTCTTATACAATATACGTCGGGCAGTACTGGCGATCCAAAAGGCGCGATCATCACTCAGGGTAACCTTATTGCAAATAGTGATCTGATAACAAAAACAGTAAAGCTGACGGGCGAATCTTGCGTTGTTTCGTGGTTGCCATTTTTCCACGACATGGGCCTGTCTGCGGGTGTTTTAATGCCGGTTTATACCGCGCGCACAGCTTGGTTGCTCACACCTGCAAGTTTTCTAAAGACACCTATGTCTTGGTTAGAAAAGCTATCAGAAACCCGCAGTACCGTTGCTGTTGCACCAAATTTCGCCTTTGAACTTCTTTGTGAGCGCGCGACGCCAGAGGCATTGGCCAACCTAGATTTGTCCAGCATTTCCGTCTTTATGTCCGGCTCAGAACCAGTGAGCTCCGTCACAATGCAAAAGTTTGGAAAGATATTTCAAGCAGCCAAGTTGGACCCAAATGTCTTGATGCCGGTTTATGGCCTCGCGGAATACACCCTTATGGTCAGTGGACGTTGGGCGAACGACAATGGACCCACATATCTGGAACTGGACGATGAACATTTGCTCGACGGCAAGGCGCGGCCTGCTGACGAAAAAACCAAAAACACAAGACACCTAACCAGCAACGGCGCGGCTGAAGGACGGGCAGCGATTGTCGACCCCAACACTTTCCTAAAGCTTCCAGATGGCGATCTAGGGGAAATCTGGCTGACCGGACCAAGCCTGTCGCCGGGATATTGGAATAAGCCGGATGTCACATCCGCCGTCTTTGGACAGCGCATAAAAGATGCGCCGAACGATGGGCCTTACTACCGCACTGGCGACCTTGGGTTTCTACTAGATGACCAAATCTATGTCACCGGTCGCATTAAAGACGTCATCATTGTGCGCGGCCGCAACCACTTCCCTGCCGACCTTGTTGAATCTGCCACGCGCCATATCGATATGGTCGCAACGGCGGGAGCGGCGGCCTTTGGCTATGACTTTGGTAAGGGCGAAGAAGTCATCTTGTTGGCCGAACTTACCCGCGAAGGCCAAAAAGCCTGTTCAGATAGCGACGTCGCCGACCGTGTTATTGGACAAATCCGCGAAGCAATCTCTGAACAGCATCAGCTTTCAATGGCGGAAATTTTACTGATTAAACCCATGCGCATCCCGCGCACGACCAGTGGTAAAATCCAACACCAAGCCGCCAAAAACTCTTGGATTGCTGGAGAATTGGACAACATTACCGTCCAAAAATGGGCTCAGCCTCGAAACGTGGCGACCGACAGTCCAATGACGATGATGACCACCCGTGACGAGGTTGAAACTTGGTTGGTCACCCAAATTGCGGCACTCTCGGGCGTTCCAACCCACGACATTGCGCTGGATGACCCGTTTTCGACCTATGGAATGGACAGTCTAGCCGCTGTTCGGCTTGTCAGCGATCTTGATGACCGCACGCCGCCAGAGATGAAGATAGATGCCACGGATCTTTACGATTATCCCACCATTGAAAGCCTTTTGGACCATTATTTTTCTCCAACACTGGACGCAAAAGAAACAGAATCCGATAGTGCAAAAGAGGAAGAAAGCGATCTGTCCGCGGAAATGGCTGCTCTGAGCAAACTTCTGGACTAGACAGAAGTTGAAAATCTTAAGCAATCATATAGACCGCAACGCACATGGCTGAGATTTCACAAAAAGATATGCTTGCGCTTCTCGCGAAGGCGCGCAAGCGGATCGAAAAGCTTGAGGCAGGCGAGATCACCCGCAAGCCTGTGGCCATTATTGGCATGTCCTGCCGATTTCCGGGTGCCGACAACACAGGCGCCTATTGGCAGAATTTGATTGAAGGTGTGGACTGCGTTGGCCCGTTACGGGACGGGCGTTGGGACACGGATGCCCTAGTTTCTACCGAAGACACGCCACAGCCAGGCAAAATGCGCACAGCGGACGGTGGGTTTATCGACGGCTATCGACGGTTTGATGCAGAGTTTTTCGGCATTTCAGGTCGCGAAGCGGTCTTGATGGACCCACAACAGCGCCTAATCCTTGAAACCGCATGGCATGCTTTTGAGGATGCAGGCATTGTCCCCGATCAGTTGTCCGGGTCACAAACCGGGGTTTTTGTTGGTATTTCCAGCAATGATTACGGCTTTTTACAAGCTGGGGGTCAAGAAGCGCAGCAGCCGTGGGCCGGTACGGGAAATGCGTTGTCAATCGCAGCTAACCGTTTGTCTTACTTGATGAATTTCCGTGGACCGTCTTTATCGGTCGACACAGCTTGTTCTTCGTCATTGGTCGCTTTGCATCAGGCAATGCACGCCTTGCGGGCCGGTGACGCTGACGTGGCCTTGGTTGCTGGCGTGAACCTGTTGTTGAACCCTGATCTAACGGTAGCTTTCTCCCAAGCTGGCATGATCTCACCGACTGGGCGATGCCGGACGTTTGACGCATCTGCCGATGGTTATGTGCGTTCCGAAGGCGTGGGGGCGATTGTCCTCAAGCCGCTGGATGCAGCGCAACGTGACGGCGACCGTATTCTAAGTATCGTGGCTGGTTCTGCGGTTAATCAGGACGGGCGCGGCAACGGCTTGACCGCTCCCAATGGTCCTAGCCAAGAGGCTGTTATCAAAGCCGCATGGAAAGATGCGGGCGCCGAACCAGCGGATCTGGCCTATATCGAAGCACATGGCACAGGAACGCCGCTTGGTGATCCAATTGAGTACAACGCTTTGGCCCGGGCAATTGGAAAGCGGGATACCGCGCCCGTGCTGGTGGGCTCGGCCAAATCGTCAGTCGGGCACATGGAAGCCGCTGCAGGCATTGCGGGCGTCATCAAGACGACTTTGGCGATGCAGGCAGGAAAAATCCCGGCGCTTATCCATTTGGATAAGATGAACTCTCATCTCAAAGAAACGACAGCCATTGCGCCGGTAAGACAAGCCAGTGATTGGCCCGATAATCGCCCACTGGCAGGGGTCAGTTCTTTTGGATTTGGTGGCACCAACGCCCATGTGGTGCTTTCTCGGTACGACGCGCAAGAGACTCCTGCTTTCAGGGGACGCGACCGCAGTACCTTAACACTTTCGGCGCGCTCGCAAGACGGTTTGCAAGCGCAAGCCCGTCAGATTGCACAAACACCGCCGCAAAATTTTGCAGACCTCGCGGCGTCGGTTGCGACCAAAAGAACGCTCCATCCAGAGCGGCTTTCGCTGCCAGTTTCCCAGCACACACCCGAGGCGGCGATCAAGGCGCTGACCGATTTCGTCGGTGATCAACCGGGTCGATATAAGCGCGCGACCCGCAAAGGCACACGCCCACCAAAACTCGTTTTTGCTTATACCGGCCAAGGTGCGCAGCGCGTTGGTATGGGTGAGCCGCTTTATCAGCTTGAGCCCGTCTTTGCCCAAGCTTTGGACGAGGCTGCTGCTTGGCTTGCCCCGCATCTTGACACACCACTGCACGAGTTGATGTTTGCTGGCCCAGACGCAACGCTGACCCAAACAGCCAATACCCAACCAGCGATCCTTGCGTTGCAATATGCGCTGACCAAATTGCTGAACAGTTGGGGTCTAAACCCTGACGCGGTCATGGGCTACAG
>CAZBBZ010000209.1:0-5401 GCA_964489925.1 uncultured Rhodobacterales bacterium | reverse complement strand
GGTCATGGAAGAACACATGGCCACGCACATTAACGCAGAGAGCAATGACACGCATATCCTAACCCTCGCGCAGTGGTTTTCGCCAGCCTTCCCGGTGGGCGGGTTCCACTTTAGTCATGGGCTTGAGTATTCGATTGATAGCGGTGCGGTGCGCGACAAGGCGACGTTGCGTGATTGGGTGCGCGATGTGTTGGTCAACGGCAGTGGCGCTAGCGACGCGCTGTTTCTTAATGCGGCTTTTGGGGCAAAATCGAGCGCGAATTTACAAGAAATTGACCAGACTGCCCGCGCCTTTGCAGCCTCTGGCGAGCGGTTGCGCGAAAGCTTAGATATGGGCGGCGCGTTTGCGCGGATCACTAGCCATTTGTTGGGCCAAGACTTTGCGCCTGCGTGTTATCCGGTGGTCGTGGGATATGGCGCGCAAAAAGCTGGGCTGCCGCCGCTTTTGACCACCAAGATGTATCTGCAAGCCTTTGTCACCAACCTCGCGAGCGTTGGCATGCGCTTGATCCCACTTGGTCATTCGGACGGACAAGCGTTGATCCAAGAACTTTTGCCCACTTGCGAAACCGTGGCCGAAGCCGCGCTTGACGGTGATCTTTCCCGCTTGTCATCAACCTCTTTCTTAAGCGACATCGCCGCGATGCGGCATGAAACGCAACACTCAAGGATATTTAGAACATGAACGGTCCCTTGCGTATTGGTATTGGCGGCCCGGTTGGGGCGGGTAAAACCACCCTCACGGCCGCGCTTTGTGAAGCGTTTCGCGACAAACATTCTGTCGGTGCGATTACCAATGACATCTATACCCAAGAGGATGCAGAGGCGTTGATGCGCATGCAGGTGCTTCCTTTGGATCGTATCATTGGCGTGGAAACAGGGGGCTGTCCGCATACGGCGATCCGCGAGGATGCCTCGATCAATCTAGCGGCGGTCGCCGAAATGGTAGAGCGTCATGCGGATGTTGAAATTGTGCTGATTGAAAGTGGTGGCGATAATCTTAGCGCGACTTTCAGTCCAGAATTGGCGGATATGACGATCTATGTGATTGACGTGGCCGCTGGTGAAGAAATCCCGCGCAAAGGCGGTCCTGCGATCACCAAGTCAGATTTGCTCGTGATAAATAAAACCGATCTGGCCCCGTATGTGGGTGCTGATTTGTCGGTGATGGAGCGGGATGCCGCTATGATGCGTGGTGCACGGCCAACTGTGTTCGCCAACCTGAAGTCTCGCGAGGGGATCAATGCAATTACAGACCAGATTCGCGCAATCGGCGGGGTTTGAGTTAGTTAAGCGGTTTACCGTTGCACAACCCTTTTTTGCGCCCTGCCGGTCACGATTTTCTGTTGAAAAGTTGATGAGGTTTTATTGGCGCGAATCTTAGGTTTCCAACATTTTTGCCAAACGGCCTGCCAAGAGGCCGATAAAAGCAACAATGGCATGGAGCCAAAAAATGAATTCAACTTCTACAGCACAGTATTTTTTCTCATCCAGTAACGGGGGCGGCGGGCCGCGCACAACTGGTATTGCTACAGCAACCTTGTTTGATGACGATCTGATCCGCGGGAACGACGCAAGCGAGCGTGTTGAAAACGCGGGCGGTTTGCCGATTTTTAACGGTTACACGCGCTTTGTTCAGACGGGCAATAGTCTAAACAGCATCGTTCGCGAGTTTGAGGACGGCGAAGCCCTTGTTCGTGTGACGTTTAACGACGGCAGTCAGATTGGGGGCGTGCAGGCTTTATTTGACAGCCAGACCTTCAATTTCGGCGCAAACAACCAGCTATATCTTTTAGATCAAAACGCCTTAGCGGGTGCAGGAAAAACCATTGGTGATGTGTCATCCGTGTCCGTTACGGCCTTTGTGGATCACAACTTAAGCTTTGCGGATCTTGGCTTTGGTGCGCTAACGCCCCTGCCGGACCCCGAACCAGTGAACAGCCGCCCTTTGGCGTTCAATGACCGCTATACATTCGAAACAGGGGCCGCGTCCTATACGGTCGATGCGGCAAGCGGTGTTTTGGCAAACGACACCGATGCGGATAACGAACCACTTACTGCGACGCTTTTCCAAGGGCCGAGCAACGGGTCGGTGGTTTTGAATGGGGATGGGTCGTTTTCCTATACGCCCAATCAAGGGTTCACCGGGCGGGACAGCTTTTTCTATCAGGCCAATGACGATGAGATTGGCTCGCAGCCGGGCAATGTGGTGGTGTTCGTCAATGAGGCGGCCCCTGCGCCGACACCCGAGCCAGAGCCTATGCCCGAGCCGGAGCCTGAGCCTATGCCTGAACCGGAGCCTGAGCCTGAGCCTGAGCCGGAACTAAACGTCATTAACGGCACGCGCGGGAGCGACCGACTTCGCGGTACTCGGGACGATGACGAAATCAACGGTGGGCGCGGCAATGACTTCATGTTTGGCCGTGACGGTGACGATGTTCTGAATGGTGGCGGAGATAATGATCGTCTTTGGGGCGGTTCTGGTGCTGACAGCTTTGTCTTTGGCAATGCAGACCGGGATCGTGATCGCGATTTTGACCGGATTAGAGATTTTGAGGTTGGCATCGACCAGATCGTTCTGGAAGACGGTGCATCCATCCGTCGTGTGTTTGAACGCCGCGATGATTTGTTCATCGAGCTTAATGGCGACCGGGATCTTATCCGCATCGAAGACGTGACCGATCGCAGTCTTCTTGACGATATCGTTTATCTTCAGGGCGACTTTATCGCCTAATATCATACCCCCAAGCGCGGCGGTTTTTATCGCCGTGCTTGACCCTATGGCGGCTTTCCCATAACAAACGATCCGTGGCGATTTGTCGACCGGATTGCGGGCCACGTTAAACTTACCGCTAAAGAGGGTTCAGGCATTGCTGCCCACATCCTTTGACTGGTTTGGCCTTGAGTGATCGGGGCCTTTTGTTTTTGGAGACCGTCGCAATGTCAGACCTACACCCCAAAACCCAAGCGGTTCACAGCGGCACACGCCGTTCGCAATATGGCGAAGTGAGCGAGGCGATTTTTCTGACCCAAGGCTTTGTCTATGACAGTGCCGAGGCCGCCGAAGCCCGCTTTGAAACCAGCGGCGAAGATGAATACATCTATGCCCGCTACGGCAACCCCACCGTGCGCATGTTCGAAGATCGGATGGCCGCCCTAGAAGGGGCGCAAGCAGGCTTTGCCACCGCATCAGGCATGGCGGCGGTGACGGGGGCTTTGATGGCCTTGCTGAAAGCAGGCGATCATCTGGTGGCCGCGCGCCAATTGTTTGGGTCGTGTCTTTACGTGGTCGAGGATTTGCTGCCGCGTTTTGGCGTTGAAACCACCCTCGTGGATGGCACTGACATTGACGCTTGGTGCGCAGCGGTGCGCCCGGACACCAAAGTTTGCTTTATGGAAAGCCTGTCGAACCCGACGCTTGAAGTGATTGATATCGCGTCTGTGGCGCAAGTGGCTCACGCGGTGGGCGCAAAACTGGTGGTTGATAATGTGTTTGCCACGCCGATTTTTTCGCGCCCGATCCAACTTGGGGCCGATGTGGTGATTTATTCCACCACCAAACACGTAGACGGGCAGGGGCGTTGTTTGGGCGGGGTTGTCTTGGGCGACCAAGAGTTCATTCGCAAAACCCTAGAGCCTCAGATCAAACATACCGGGGCGGCCATGAGCCCGTTTACCGCATGGGTCATGCTTAAAGGGCTTGAAACGGTGTGGCTGCGCTGTGAAGCCCAAGCCGATAGTGCGCTCGCGATTGCCAAATCGCTGGTCGATCATCCGGGGTTGAACCGTGTGATTTATCCGGGCCTTGCGTCCCACCCGCAGTTTGATTTGGCGCAACAGCAGATGAGCAAGGGCGGCACTGTGCTGTCACTGGACATCAAGGGCGGCAAGCCGGGGGCATTTGCGTTTATAAACGCGCTGAACACTGTGCTGATTTCTAACAATTTGGGTGATGCGAAATCTTTGGTAACTCACCCTGCAACGACAACCCATCAACGTCTGTCACAAGACGCGCGCGCAGCCCTTGGCATTAGCGATGGTTTGGTGCGGATTTCGGTTGGCTTAGAACATGTGGATGATCTGATTGGCGATGTTTTGTCGGCTCTGAATGCTGCAAATGACCTATGAACAGCGGTTTTTTGCGGTTCTTGCGCAATTTTTCGCGGTAAGATTTGGTTAATCCGGTGTTTGACCCCATATGTAGGTCAGAACCGGCTTAAAACTGGGAGACAGCTATGAATTTGCAAGACACTAGATTTGATGACTTGTCTGATGCCTCGGATGAGCAAAATCAATCGAATGCCGCCTCAAAAGCGCGTGGTGCAAAAATTGCATATCCAGAGCTGTCGCGCCGATATCCCAATGGGTTTAGCGTTGATCGCAGCTACATTGATACGTTGCCTGATCTGCAAAACGGGCCGTCTAGCCTGATTAGGGGCGCCAAAAAAACCATCCAACATGTAGGTATTTCGAACTTTCGCCTGCCCATTGGGTTTGACTGTCGCGATGGCAAGACGTTGCGCCTTGAAACCTCGGTCACCGGGTCTGTGTCGCTTGATGCGGATAAAAAGGGCATAAACATGAGCCGCATCATGCGCTCGTTTTACGAATATGCCGAAGAAACTTTTAGCTTTGAAGTCGTGGAAGCGGCGCTTGACCAGTATAAGCGTGACCTTGAATCCTTTGATGCGCGCATTCAGATGCAGGTTTCCTATCCTTTGATGAAGCAATCGCTGCGCTCTGGGCTGTCGGGCTATCAGTATTACGACATTGCCTTAGAAGTCGTGGAAAGTGCTGGCGTGCGCAAAAAGATCCTGCATTTGGATTATGTCTATTCATCCACCTGCCCTTGTTCGCTTGAGCTTAGCGAACACGCGCGCGAAACAAGGGGCCAGCTTGCGACGCCTCATTCTCAGCGCTCCGTGGCCCGTCTGTCGGTTGAACTTATTGGCGACGATTGCTTGTGGTTTGAAGATTTGATCGAGATGTGTACCGATGCGGTGCCAACCGAAACTCAAGTGATCGTTAAGCGCGAAGACGAACAGGCTTTTGCGGAACTAAACGCGGCAAATCCGATTTTTGTTGAAGACGCCGCACGCCTGTTTGCCCAACAACTTGATGCAGACCCGCGCATCGGCGATTACCGCGTTGTGGCAAGCCATCAGGAAAGCTTGCACAGTCACGATGCGATTTCGGTGCTTTGTCAGGGCGACACCTTTGCGGCCGAAAGCTTTGATCCGCATCTATTCAGCACGCTCATTCACAAATAAGCATCCCACAACTTCGCAATGAAAAAGGGCGCCCTGAAAAGCGCCCTTTGTAATTTATCGAACCGGTGCGTTGGACGACTTAGCGAAGCCGTTGCCCATTCGCAAGAATTCCGCCTTCTGGAGTGAATTCA
>CAZBBZ010000208.1:0-5405 GCA_964489925.1 uncultured Rhodobacterales bacterium | reverse complement strand
GGATGCAACTGCCCTACACCCATTCCGGCGTTTATGCCTCGGCCCTAGCGATGGATAAAGTGCGCTCCAAGGCGGTTTATGCCCAAAACGGCCTGCCGGTCGCCCCTAGCGTTCTGGCCAAGGCTGACGAAGTGCGTCGCGATCATGTCATGGCCCCGCCTTACGTGGTGAAACCCTATAACGAAGGCTCCTCCGTCGGGGTTTATCTGGTGAACGAGGCTGCCAATACGCCCCCTCAACTAGATGATGAAATGCCCGATACAGTCATGGTCGAAGCCTTTGTTCCCGGGCGCGAATTGACCGTTGCCGTAATGGATGGCACGCCTTTGCTGGTCACAGATATCTTCACCGATGGGTGGTACGACTATAACGCGAAATACGCCGCAGGCGGATCGCGCCACGAAGTCCCTGCACAAATCCCTGCTGAAATTACCGCCCTTTGCCGCGACTATGCCGCCCGTGCCCATATCGCCCTTGGCTGTCGTGGCTTAACCCGCACTGATTTTCGCTGGGATGAAAGCAAAGGCGAGGCCGGGTTGATCCTGCTTGAAACCAACACTCAACCGGGCATGACCCCAACCTCACTGGCCCCTGAACAAGCTGCCGCCGCAGGCTGGGACTTTCCCGACCTTTTGGCATGGATGATAAAGGACGCCTCATGCGACCGATAAAACGTGATCCTGCACCCAGCCGCGTCACCTATCGGCTGCAACGGCTCTGGCTGCGGCCCAACGTGCGCCGCGCGGTTAAAACCGGGCCGATGGTTGCTGTCCTGATCGCAGGCGTCACCTATCTCGCAACCTCGGAAAATATTCGCGAACAGGTGATTTCAACCTGGACCAGCGCCGAAGCCTTTATCAACGGGCGCGATGAATTCCGCGTCGCAGGGCTGGTTGTGACCGGCGCATCCCCCGCGCTTGAATCGCAAATCGTTGGCATGACCGGGGGGCATTTGCCCGCCTCGTCCTTGCGGCTGGACCTCAAAGCGATCCGCGACCGTATCGAAGAAATCCCTGCAATTGAACGCGCTAGTGCGCGTATCGCACCGGGCGGTGCGCTCAATATCGACGTGATCGAACGCCGCCCCGTTGCATTGCTGCGCGACCCGGATGGGCTGTTCATTCTGGACCGCGAAGGCGTCACTTTGGGTCAAATCGCCAACCGCGCCATGCGCGTTGATCTGCCACTCCTAAGCGGGCAGGGCGCCAAGGAACATGTGGAAGAAGCCCAAGCGATTATTTCTGGAGCCGCCACGATCTATAAGCGCGTGCGCGGGCTGGAACGGATCGGCGGGCGGCGCTGGAACCTTGTGCTGGACCGCGATCAAATCGTGATGCTGCCCGAATTTGGCGCGCTCGACGCGCTGCGCCGGGTCATGGCTTATCAGGATGAAAACCAGCTTTTGGACCGCGATGTTGTTGCCGTTGATATGCGCGACCCGGTCCGACCTGCGTTGCGCCTTGGCAAATACGCTTTGGCGGATCGTGGGAATTTTCCAATGCCAACCCAAAACAATAATAACAACTAAGGGGCGAACGCTATGATGCTATACGAAAGTCAACGGTTGATGCGCCAGCGCCGCGCGGCGGCAATGAAACGTGGCGTGGTGGCGGTTCTGGATATTGGCACCTCGAAATTCGCCTGCCTCGTGTTGCGCTTTGACCCTGAAGCCACAGAACACAGCACGGTTGATGGCCTTGGCACCCTTGAAAACCACGCGGATTTGCGGGTCATTGGTGCGGCGACGACTCGCGCGCGGGGCGTTGAATTTGGTGATATCGTTTCGATGGAAGAAGCCGAACGCGCCATTCGCACGGCTGTTCAAGGGGCTCAAAAAATGGCCGACGTGCGCGTCGATCATGTGATTGTCTCGTTTTCTGGCGGGCGGCCCCGGTCTTATGGCGTGCATGGCACCGTCGAAGTCGAAGAAGGGGCGGTCAGCCAATACGATATTTCCCGCGTGCTGGCCTCCTGCGATATTCCCGATTACGGCGCCGCATCCCGCGATGCGATCCACGCGCTGCCCGTGAACTTTATGCTCGATAACCGCCAAGGGTTGACCGACCCGCGTGGTCTGATGGGCAATAAACTGGGCGTTGATCTGCATCTTTTGACCGTCGGCTCTCGCACCATCCAAAATATCATGCAATGCGTGAAACGCTGTGATTTGGAACTTTGCGATTTGGTGATTTCCAGCAATGCAGCCGCCAAATCCGCCCTTGTGGAAGACGAAAAAGAGCTAGGCGCCGCCTGTATCGATCTAGGTGCTGGCACCACCGGGGTTTCGATCTACATGCGCAAACAACTGATCTTTGCCGATAGTGTGCGCATTGGTGGCGATCATATTACGCGCGACATTTGCCAAGGCTTGGAAGTACCGCGCCAAGTGGCCGAGCGCTTGAAAACGTTTCACGGCGGCTTGCTGGCCACTGGTGTGGATGACCGGGACATCATCGAATTTGCCTCCCCGATCGATGAAATCGCAGGCGAGCGGCGCGCCGTGTCGCGCTCCGAGTTGATCGGCATTATTCGCCCCCGGATGGAAGAAATTTTTGACGATGTGCGCGGGCTGCTCGACGCCGCCGGTTTTGACTATATGCCTAGCCAAAGGATCGTTCTGACCGGCGGGGCAAGTCAAATGCCAGGCATAGAGGAGCTTGCTTATAATGTGCTGGGCCGACAGGTTCGGTGCGGTCGCCCCCTGCGGATCCAAGGTCTGCCCCAAGCGGCCACCGGTCCGTCGTTTTCCGCCATCGTTGGTCTGGGCATGCATACGGTGCATCCGCAAGACGAATGTTGGGACTTTGAGCTGCCAAATGACGCGCTCGGCAATCGTTCGCTTAAGCGCGCGGTGCGCTGGTTCAAGGAAAACTGGTAGGGTTTGCCGGGTTTTGGCAGTGAATAGGCCACATTTCCCCATAAAACCCGCCTTTTCGCAAAGGAATCGCGGTCATTGTGTCTGCGCGGGCCGCAAATGCATGATTTTGTGAATAACCAATACATATAGTGGCTAATTTTCCAATTTAGTCGTGACCAATAGGACACAATATAGTACTCTTCGAATCATAAAGAGTCGCAAGACCGAAAAAACGAATGGCGTGGCCGGTGGGGACACGCAGCAAATAACAGGCGGATGACAGATGACTTTGAACCTACGCATGCCCGAGGAGCCAGAGCTTAAGCCACGTATCACCGTATTCGGTGTTGGTGGGGCAGGCGGCAATGCTGTTGACAATATGATCGCAAAACAGCTCGAAGGGGCTGAATTTGTGGTTGCCAACACCGACGCCCAAGCGTTGTCTCAGTCAACCGCACCGTCCAAAATCCAGCTTGGCACCAAAGTCACCGAAGGCTTGGGTGCAGGCGCCAAACCTGAAATCGGCGCCCATGCTGCTGCGGAAAGCATCGAAGAAATCGTAGATCACCTTGGCGGCGCGCATATGTGCTTTATCACCGCCGGTATGGGTGGCGGCACCGGAACAGGTGCAGCCCCGGTGATTGCGAAAGCGGCCCGCGAAATGGGTGTTCTGACCGTTGGTGTTGTAACCAAACCGTTCCAGTTTGAGGGCGGCAAGCGGATGAACCAAGCCGAGCATGGCATCGACGAGCTGCAAAAGGTTGTCGACACTCTAATCATCATTCCCAACCAGAACTTGTTCCGCTTGGCCAATGAAAACACCACCTTCACCGAAGCTTTCGCTTTGGCTGATGACGTTCTTTACCAAGGCGTCAAAGGTGTGACCGATCTTATGGTTCGCCCCGGTATCATCAACCTCGATTTTGCTGACATCCGCTCTGTGATGGATGAAATGGGCAAAGCGATGATGGGAACTGGCGAAGCCGAAGGCCAAGATCGCGCCATTCAAGCGGCTGAAAAAGCCATCGCCAACCCATTGCTCGACGAAGTCAGCTTGAACGGCGCCAAAGGTGTGCTGATCAACATCACCGGTGGCCACGACCTTACGTTGTTCGAACTGGATGAAGCGGCGAACCGTATCCGCTCTGAAGTTGATCCAGAAGCCAACATCATCGTCGGCTCTACCCTTGATACCACCAACGAAGGCGTTATGCGCGTGTCTGTGGTTGCCACAGGCATCGACGCAGTTGCCCGCGAAGATGCGGAACCTGTGATGCGTCGCTCGCTCGTGGGTACGGTGCAAGCAGCGGCGGGCGATCAGTTTGATACAACCTCAAGCGCCCCTGCAGATCCTGCTCCGGCGGCTCAGCATCGTGAGCGCGTAGAACCGGCCCCCGCGCCTCAGCCTGCGCCGAGCGCACCGCAAGCCACATCGTCCGCCGAAGACAACCTCTTTGCCGAACCAGAGGCGAGCGCAAATTACGAAGCTGCACCAACGCCGCAAGCCTCCGGTGAAATCGCCCCGGCGACCTATCGCCAAGAAACGCCAGAGGCTGTGCAAGACCGTCTAAGCCAAGCGGTTGCAGCTGATGATAACCTCTATCAGCAGCCTGAAGTTGCTGACGAATTTGCTGATGAAGCGATCGAAGAACAGGCCCAAGGCGGCGGTCGTTTCGCGATCAATTCGCTCATTCACCGCATGACAGGCGGGCGCGAAGAACCCTACCCAGTGCGCAAAGAGCCACTGCTAGAGGGGCGCGTCGACCCGGAACTGGAAGCGGACGAAGAAGACCGCGACCGCGTAGAAATTCCGGCCTTCCTGCGGCGACAAGCAAATTAACGCCGATTGTCCGTATTAATAAAAACCGCGTTAAGTCAGATACTTAGCGCGGTTTTTCTTATTTTGGCCATCTATGTTACATCGAGTCATAAACGGTGATTTGAGATGAATCATTTGTTCCGTTAGCCAACGATGGACTCGATTCTTTGTGACGTTGGTGATCAGTGCAAAATACCCTAAAACATCCAGTTGAGCTTGTTGGAAATGGTCTCCATTCCGGCAAAGCGGCGACGTTGCGGCTTTTGCCTGCCCCTGTTTGGAACGGCATTATCTTTCGCCGGGTGGATGTAATCGACGGGCGCAACCGCGATATCGAGGCGCGCTTTAACTTTGTGTCTGACACCACACTGAACACGCGCCTGTCCAACAAGGATGGCGTGTCCGTTGGCACCATTGAACATCTGATGGCGGCTTTTGCGGGTTGCGGAATTCACAACGCGATTGTCGAAATTGATGGCCCCGAAGTACCGATCTTTGACGGCTCGTCCCATGTTTTTGCGCAAGCGATCCTAAATGCAGGGGCGCAGGTGCAAGACGAACCGCTGAATGCGCTACAGATCTTGAAAGAGGTCAAAGTGCAAAAAGACGGGGCCGTCGCACGCTTGGTGCCTGAAGATGGCTTTTACATCGACGCCACGATTGACTTTACAGACGCGGCCATCGGCCGTCAGTCTTGCATCTTGGATATGTCCAATGGCGCGTTTCTGC
>CAZBBZ010000207.1:0-5421 GCA_964489925.1 uncultured Rhodobacterales bacterium | reverse complement strand
CTTGATGAATATCCCAAACGCTGTGTCGAACAAATCGCAGGTTGGGAAGAAGAACGAGAGCGGCTGAACTCAGAAGACAAGATGACAATGAATGAAAGCCACGAATACGCATCCGAGATCGTGAACTCCATCTGGACCGGTGCGCCTGCGGTGATCCACGGCAATGTGCCGAATTACGGGCTTATCGACAATCTGCCTAAAGGCTGCGCGGTCGAGGTGGCTTGCCTCTTGGATGCTAACGGCGTTCAGCCCACCCGTGTTGGCGCGCTGCCGCCACAACTTGCGGCGATCATGCAATCCAACGTGACCGTTCAAGGGCTCGTGGTCGAGGCGCTGATGACCCAAGACCCTCAGTACATTTATCACGCCGCAATGATGGACCCGCATACCGCCGCAGAGCTAGATCTGGATCAGATTTGGGCGCTGGTCGATGATCTACGGCAAGCCCATGATGCATGGTTGCCGGATTGGGCGCGTATGCCCCAAATCAAGGCGGCTGAATGAACAAACTTACAAGGCACGTTAGGGGCGCAGCGCGCTAACAGGCGGCCCTGATCGAGCGCGCTAAATTTGTTGTGGAAGCCCTATTCAAACTCAGCTCGACCTGCGTTATATTCAAACTTTCGAATTTGAGGGATATCTCATGCCAATGGACTGGATAATGGGGCTGATCGGCGGCCTGATGATCGGGGGTGCCGCCGCGCTGTTCCTGCTCGTAAACGGCCGTATCATGGGCGCAAGCGGCATCTTGGGCGGGCTTGTTGACGGCAGTGGCCGCACAACAGCCGCTGAACGCATCGCCTTTATCGGTGGGCTGATCGCGCTGCCCGGCATCCTTGCCTATGTCACCGGCGGATCAGCCACCAACGCCACGGGCAACATCGCTGTGCTGGTCATCGCCGGGCTGTTGGTCGGCTTTGGTACGCGCATCGCCAATGGCTGTACATCGGGCCACGGCGTCTGCGGCATTTCACGCATCAGCATACGCGGCATCCTTGCCACCTTGGTCTATATCGCTGCGGGCGTCGTTACGCTGCTGGTGTTCCGTCACATGGTCGGGTGGGTATGATGAGACTTCTATTCGCTTTGCTTTCCGGCGCGCTATTTGGCGCAGGGCTTTTGGTGTCGGGCATGACCAACACCAATAAGGTCCAAGGATGGCTCGACCTCTTTGGCGCATGGGACCCAACGCTGGCCTTTGTCTTTGCAGGCGCGCTGACCCCCATGTTCATCGCATGGCGCGTCGCCAAATCACGCCAAACTGCCGCCCTTGGCAGCCCAATGCCCGCCCCAACCAATGTAACCATCGACCGCCGCTTGCTGTTGGGCTCGGTCATGTTCGGCGCTGGATGGGGGCTTTCAGGGCTTTGTCCCGGCCCTGCAATGGCATCGCTCACTTTTGGCGGGATAAGCGGCATCATCTTCTTGGTTGCAATGATGGCAGGCATGTTGGGGGCACGGTTCGTTAAAATTTGAGCCCGACCAGCCAAGCAAGGCTTGACGAGTCCGGGCAATCAGCGTTCTGCTAGAGCCAAAGACTGTCCGCACACACAAACGTAAAGAGCCTTTAGATGAACCAAGTTTTGCCTTGGCAGGATGTCGCCTCCGATCTGGTGGCCGTTGCAATGGGCCGCAAACCCGCTGATCTGGTGATCACAAACGGGCGCTGGGTCAACGTCCATTCGGGTGAAATCATTCCCGAAACCGATATCGCTGTGATCCACGGTCGTTTCGCTTTTTGCGGCCCCGATGCGACCCACGCCATCGGCGAACATACCCGCATCATTGACGCCAATGACCGCTATTTGGTGCCGGGCCTGTGCGATGGGCACATGCATGTAGAATCCGGCATGGTCACAGTCACCGAATTTGCCCGCGCCGTGATCCCCCATGGCACGACTTCCATGTTCATCGACCCCCATGAAATCGGCAATGTGCTGGGCCTTGATGGTGTGCGGCTAATGCACGACGAAGCGATGGGCCTGCCCGTTAATGTCTACGTGCAAATGCCGTCTTGTGTGCCATCGGCCCCCGGTTTGGAACATGCAGGGGCCGAACTCGGCGTCGCTGATGTGGCCGAAGCGATGACTTGGCCCAACATCATCGGGCTTGGGGAAATGATGAACTTTCCCGGAATTTATGGCGCTAATGGGCAAATGCTGGGCGAGGTCGCCGCCACTCAAGCTGCGGGCAAAACCGTTGGTGGGCATTATGCCTCCCCTGATTTGGGCCTGCCGTTTCACGGCTATGTGGCAGGCGGCCCGGCAGACGATCACGAAGGCACCCGCGCCGAAGACGCGATTGCCCGCGTGCGCCAAGGCATGCGCGCGATGCTGCGGCTCGGCTCTGCTTGGTACGATGTCGAGGCGCAAATCAAAGCGGTCACGGAACAAGGTTTGGAGTCGCGCCACATCATCCTTTGTACCGATGACTGTCATTCTGGCACGCTGGTCAACGAGGGCCACATGAACCGCGTGGTTCGCCATGCCATTGCCCAAGGGGTCAAGCCGATCACCGCGCTGCAAATGGCGACGATCAACACGGCCCAGCATTTCGGGCTGGAACGCGAATTGGGCTCGATCACACCGGGGCGGCGCGCCGATATGATCCTGACCTCTAGCTTGACCGAACTGCCGATCGAGACTGTGATTGCGCGCGGCGCTGTCATGGCCGAGCAGGGCAAACTAACGGCGGAAATCAAGCCCGCGGCTTATCCCGATACGGCCAAGAATACGGTTCACTTGGGTAAAAAGCTGACCTCTCACGACTTTTCCATCTCCTATGAAGGCAAAGGCCCGGCAGAGGTCCGCGTGATTGGCGTGATCGAAAACCAAGCGCCTACCAAAGCGCTGACCGCCAAAATGCAAGTGACCAACGGCGTCGTGGCAATGGATCGCGCCAATGATGTCTGCCAGATCGCGCTGGTGGAGCGGCACAAAGGCACGGGCGAGGTCACCAACGGCTTTGTATCGGGCTTTGGTTATAACGTGGATTGCGCCGTGGCCTCGACCGTGGCTCATGATAGTCACCACATGATCGTCGTTGGCACCAACAAAGACGACATGGCACAGGCCGCAAACCGGCTTGGAGCGATTGGCGGGGGTGTGGTCGTCGTGTCAAAAGGCATCGAAAAAGCGATGGTCGAATTACCTATCGCGGGGCTTATGTCGGATGAGCGCGCCGAAGTCGTGGCCGAAAAAGCCGACCGCATGGTGCGCGCGATGCAAAGCTGTGGTTGCACGCTCAACAACGCTTATATGCAGCACTCATTGCTTGCCCTTGTGGTCATTCCAGAACTGCGGATTTCCGATATGGGGCTTGTGGATGTGACCAAATTTGAAACGGTGGATCTGTTCGTGTGACCCGCGCCGAGGCCAAAAACTATTCGCAAATATTCCGGTCGATAAAACAGTTGGACCCGATACATCCGTCCCAACCTTCGGCCTTCACGGATTGGGACTTTTCATCGAAATCGCCGCCAATCACCGCCACGGACTTAATCTTATCAAACCTAAAAATCCGCTCTGACGCATAGTCGCGCGCCTTGGTGCAGCCCCGCGTCTGCCAACCATGCATATACATCCGCCCGTTGTTGCCCACAGCCACTTGATGCACATCAATCAAACGGGGCAGGCAGCCTTTGCTGGCGTCTTTGTCATAGACCAACTCAACCACGCGCCCGTCTTTGGCAGCCTCGCACAACAAAGCTTCAAAATCCGCTTGCGCGTGTGCTGTCCCACCCGCAAGCGTGCCTATAACTGTCAAAGCGGTCAAAACCCGTGTCATCATCTAGGCTCCATTTTTTAGATCAACCTGCACTCAGCACGGCAATCTTTGCCCGCAAATAGGCATAACGAATGCAATCCAACAGCGCCCTGATTTCACTTTCCGGACGCATCCCGCCAATCCACGCGCGATAATCCCCCGGCGTGCCGGGATAGACGTTCAAATACCTCCCCGCATTCAACCCAGGCTCAAACGCATCGTTCTGGCCAACCAAACCCTCGTACCCAAGCAAGGCTTTGGACTTCGCGACGATCTGATTGCGCATGTAAACATCCGTAATGTCCGGGTCCGCCACATCAATCAACGTGACCGCACAACCACGCCGGTCCTCATCAGTCACCGTCAAATCAAACAGCGGCTCGGTTCTGATCCACCGAGCAACAAGCTCGCGGTTCGACACCGACCGCGCGTTCAGTTCATCCACTGACCCCACAAGACTTTCCATCCGCAACAACGCATAAGTCGTCTGCGCAAAGGCCAGAACCGAAAACGTGTTGATAATCCCGCCAACCATTTCATCGTTTTCCGGGTCATAAATCGGCCCACGCTCGGTCGTTTTCCGACTGGAAAGCGGCAGCGCTCCGTCAATCGGCACGGCCATGCGGTACTGACGCGGGATCGCAAAACCCGGATTGGTCTGGGTAATATCAATGAAAGTACGCGCCGCAGGGGTTAGTGAAATCGCGTAATATCCCGGCTCACCGCCAATCGCCTTTTGAAACGGCGTGAAAAAATTACATTTCTTGACCAGCTCACCAATCAAGTCGCTCGACCAAGGCATCGCGCCCAACAAGGAAGTCCCATCAATAATCGCGTGATGGCGCGCCGGGTCGCGGTCGATCCACTCGATCAGATTGGTAACATCCGTTTCCGTATAAGCCGTGCCGCCCGACGTTTCGTGTCCGACCCCAAATACCAGCTTAACGCTATTGGCCTCCAATTCATCCGCGCTTGGGATCGCACCTTCCACTTCGGCAAAATGCAAACGCTCCGAACTGCCACCGGGCGAGGTGCGCATCATCTCGATCAGTTGCGTGCCCCAAAGTTGGCGGAAAAACCCACCCGATTTTGCTTCGGGCCGCCCGGTATCAACGAAAATCCCCTGTTCAGGATCGCGCGAATTGATGAAATGCAGCGCCGCGGCCGTGAACCCTGCATGCCCACCACCAACACCAATCGCCAAACGATTATAAGCAGGAAAGCCGAAATAGCGGTGAATATGATGCGCCATATCCCGCAAAATCGCGTCACCGGGATAGCCCCGATGCATGGACCGCGACAGCTCATAGCTGGAAAACCCGCCGATATCCTGCCCATTGGCAGTGGTCTTGCGATAACTTTGGCCCAGCCAGTTTTCAAAAGAGTCGCGCATATGCGCGGCGTCTTCTTCCGAACCGATCATATCCGTAATCGGCCCAACCCCCCAAAAAGGGTTAACAGGGCGCGGCGGAGGGCCAGAAGCGGTCGCAACTTTCGCGCTCGCAATCGAGGTATGTCGTTTGGTAATATCCATGTCAGCCGCGACTTGACCACGGCTAGGACAGCGAGGCAAGCAAAGGTGCAAACGCCGATAGGGGAAAATTCGATGAATGGCGAGAAATTGCGACTTGGGGTGGTGCAGATGACCTCGGCGCG
>CAZBBZ010000206.1:0-5427 GCA_964489925.1 uncultured Rhodobacterales bacterium | reverse complement strand
GCGGGTTCAGCCGCAACAGGTGCCGCTTCTTCCAAAGCATCTTCAACAGGCGTTTCAGCCAAAGCACCAACATCAACGCCTTGGGCGCCAAGTTGTGTCGCCATGCCGTCAAGCGCTGAACGTGCAATCAAATCGCAATATAGCGAAATCGCACGGCTCGCATCGTCATTGCCAGGGATCGGGAAATCAACGCCAAGCGGCGACGAGTTCGTATCCAAAATGCCAATAACCGGAATACCAAGCTTGTTCGCTTCCTTAACGGCCAAGTCTTCTTTGTTCACGTCAACGACGAACAACAAATCAGGTGTGCCGCCCATTTCGCGAATACCACCAAGCGAGGCTTGAAGTTTGCCCTGCTCGCGTTCCATGCCCAAGCGCTCTTTCTTGGTAAGACCTTCGGCCCCACCGTCCAGCTGCTCGTCCAATACGCGAAGACGTTGGATCGACGCGGAAACTGTTTTCCAGTTCGTCAGCGTTCCACCCAACCAACGGTGGTTCATGTAAAACTGCGCGGAACGCTCTGCAGCTTCGGCAACCGCACCTGCGGCTTGGCGCTTCGTTCCAACGAAAAGAATACGACCACCTTTAGCAACCGTTTCACGGACAACTTGCAGCGCCGCATCCAAAAGCGGAACAGTCTGTGTCAAATCCATGATGTGGATCCCGTTACGTGATCCATAAATGAACTCGCCCATACGGGGGTTCCAGCGGTGAGTTTGGTGACCAAAGTGCACGCCAGCTTCAAGAAGTTGGCGCATAGTAAATTCAGGCATCGCCATAGTGCGGTGTTCCTTTCCGGTTTAATCCTCGACTAAGCCATGCAGGGTGTTTACCCAACCGGCGGACTTGCTCAGGGATTTCTCCCCCAAGAGCCCAGACCTAGTCTGTGAAGTTGTGAAGCGGCGCATAGATGATTCACGCCAGCAAAGCAAGGGCTTCGTTTAACAGCCCAAACCACTCGCAGACCCAAGGGCAGGCATATCACCCTTGAAGCCTTTGTCGTTGAACATCCGTTCCAGAAATTTCAGACGATTTGGCACCGTGGCGCGCACCTTTGCTTCCACATGTTTGCCGATGCGCTCCGGCGCAATATGCATCGCCCAGGCAAATAGTGCAGTTTCGGCCAAGTCTTCGCGCTGGCGACGATCCCGCGCATAATTCGTAATGAAATCCCGATCCGCCTTTTGCGCCGCAGCCCACTCTTTGCTGCGCGCATAAGGAATGTCCAACGTCGCATGGACCGATTCATGAAAGATGGTTTCTTGAATATCGTGCGTGCTGATCCGGTCGCGCATATTGTCGGCATATACCACAAAGAACCGTCCGCGATCTTCGCCTGACGCCGTATGATCCCCGTCATTAACAACCACATGATCCAATCGCCCCAGCATGAACGCAGGCAATTCCCCCACGGCTTTCGCCACCTCGGTGACGATATCTTCTACCTCTGCTTTCGATCCGATCTTTGGATGCCCCCAAATCGGGACCGTCACGCCCCCTTTGTAGCGCGCCTCAAAAACATGGACCCCATTGGCAAACAAACCATTGCGCGCCTTGTGGGGCATTTCTTGGCGTGACGTGCCGTTGTAGATCAAACAGGCGAACGCGCCACGATCACCGGGCTTGATAAAATCAATATCGTTTGAAACGACCGAGTTCGGGTAAAGCGGACCTGCTTTGGCGTTCATAGCGAAACACAGCAGACACAGCGTTAAGGCAATCAAGTTATTCGAAAGCAGAAAACTCTTTTTCATCACAACGTCCTTTTTTCAAACAGGCCCGCAGCGCACCGACTTGGCCGAGGGTCGGTTCCCTCAAAAAATCACCCCCGCAAGGATGGGACTTTAGAAATAACTCTTCGTCCCGATGTTCCAAATAAACGAACATGGGTACATTTTCTTCGGGCATATTTCCGCACCACGAAGCCATACAAACCGCTTCCAAGGTCACGTCATGGGCCACCTTGTTCCGGCTAAAATTTATCCGACCGGTAAATTCATAGGCCGCAAAATAGGGTTGCCCCTCTTGAGTTTCTGGAACCGGTCCCGTCATGCGCAACTCGCCATAGCCGATCCAGTACAGCTCTTTGGCCTCTGCAATGCGGTTAAACTCATTGGCAAAATTGGACGGCGCGCAAGACAACGCCAAAGACTGTGCCGGGATCAATGCAGCAATGAAAACCGCGGCCAGCTTAAGCATGATCTGGCTCCACGATCGGCCCAAATTCTTTCCAAGCCGCTTCATAAACATGCGCTTTGAACGGCACCACAAATTCCATGAGTTCAACGTAAGGCATCCAGCGCCACTCTGAAAACTCAGGCTCGTCAGTTTGGATATTCACCAAATCATCCGACCCCGTAAGGCGCATCAAAAACCAAATCTGTTCCTGCCCGCGATACCGACCGTTCCACAGCTTAGGCACCAAATCTTGCGGCAAGTCGTAACGCACGGGCGCGCGCGTCTGTGCCAACAGCTCCACCGCATCGCGCGGCACAGCGGTTTCTTCTTCCAACTCGCGAAAAGCTGCCGCTTCTGCGGCTTCCCCGTCATCAACGCCACCTTGGGGCATCTGCCACGCATTGCCCGGATTATCGATACGCCGCCCCGCCCAAATCTGGCCAGATGCGTTCAACAGCATAACCCCCACACAAGGGCGGTACGGCAAGGCTTCGATGTCTGCGGAACTAAGGGATTTGGTCATGGCACGCCCAAAATCAAAAAAGCGAGGCGGCTCAACGAAAAGCCGCCCCCGGTTCTTACTGTTTTACTGCGCCGTGCGCGCGACGACGGACAAGCCTTTAATCAGATCAAGCGCATAGGCGAGCTGATTGTCCTGACTGCGACGACGTGCATCTTCTTCTTGTGCCGCACGTTCTTCGTCCAGCAGCTTACGCTCGTCTTCGGTCAAGCTGTCGTTGTCCAAAGACCCACGCAAGCTGGCCTCAGAACGACCACTGCGTTCCGCTTCATCCTCTGCACCTTCTTCTTCTGGCTCAGAGGGGACAAACTCCACAAGAATGTCTGGCGCAACACCAAGCGCTTGGATCGAGCGACCCGACGGTGTGTAATACCGCGCCGTCGTCAAGCGGATCGCACCTGATCCCTGCAACGGCATGATCGTTTGAACAGACCCTTTGCCAAAGCTCTTGGTGCCAACGATGATCGCCCGGCGATGATCTTGCAAAGCGCCCGCAACGATTTCTGATGCCGAAGCAGACCCGCCGTTAATCAACACCACAACCGGCTTGCCTTGGGCCAAATCACCAGCTGTTGCGTTATAGCGTTCGCTATCAAGATTATCGCGCCCACGGGTCGATACGATCTCGCCTTTTTCAAGGAAGGCGTCCGACACTTTCACCGCTTGGTCCAGCAACCCACCGGGGTTGTTGCGCAGATCCAGAACAAAGCCATCAACATTCTCGATGCCCTCAAGCTCCTCGATCATGTCCGCGATGCTTTCCTGCAAATTCGGAAACGTCTTTTGCGTGAACGAGGCGACCCGCAATACAGGCACATTGCCCTCAAGACGCGCGCGCACAATCCGCATTTCAATGGTGTCACGCACCAGCGTTACATCAAACGGCTCATCAGCGCCTTCGCGCACAATGGTAATTATAATTTCCGACCCAACCGGGCCGCGCAGCTTATCAACGCTTTCATTCAGCGTCAGACCAAGCAGGCTTTCGCCATCAAGATGCGTAATAAAATCGCCAGATTGAATACCCGCTTCCGCCGCAGGGGTGTCATCCATCGGGGTGACGACCTTAACGAAGCCATCCTCTTGTGTCACCTCGATGCCAAGGCCACCAAATTCACCGCGTGTCTGGGTGCGCATGTCTTGGAAATCGTCAGGCGGCAGGAACGACGAATGTGGATCAAGCGAGGTCAACATTCCGTTAATCGCCGCTTCGATCAATTCTTCTTCGTTCACGTCCTCGACATAGGCCGACCGGATACGTTCAAAAATATCGCCGAACAGGTCGAGATTTTCGTAAGTGCTGCGTGCCTTGGCTGTTTCCTGAGCAACAATTGGCGCAGCAAGTTGCGTCGTGACGATGACGCCCGCTGTGATTCCGCCAACGGCAGCAAGTAAGTATTTTCTCATAAGTTACCTCTCCAACGCACTTTGGACCTTAAACCACGCCTTGGGGTCCGTCGCGATTCCGTCTTTTCTAGTCTCTATATAGAGCGATTCCTGAAAGAATGCGCTATCACCTTCACTTAGCCCAATCAAAAATACTTCATCTGTTGGTTCTGTGCCGCCCAACAAGCCGATTGGCTCCCCAATCTCAACGCGCTCGCCGGTGCGGACATAAGAACGTCCAAGGCCAGAAAGGACAAGCAAATAAGAAGGCTCTGGCTCCAAGATCACCACTTCGCCGAAATCAAGAAACTGTCCTTGGTACCTTACAACAGCCTCAAACGGGGATCGCACGAGCGACAAAGGGGCCGCCCCAATAATCAAGCCGGGCCGCGCAATTCCAGCCGCATCGCGTTCGCCAAATTCCCGAACGACCCGCCCCAGAACAGGCCAATCCAGTTTTCCTAAGTCACTTTCGACATATAGGTTTTCAAGCGTGTCCTCAGGAAACGAATGATCCATCAGCCCCTTTGCCAAATCGCGCAAATTCCGAGAATTCGTTACAATCGCATCAAGCGTGACAGACTCGTTGAGTTGCGCGACCGGGACTTTCTCATCCGTATCCAAAACCGCATGGACCTTGGCCCGTGCTGCCGCGATGTCTTGGCGCGCTCGAAAAAGCCCATCCAAAGTGGTTTCTTGCAGCGCGCTCAAAGTTGCAATTCTTTCAAACTCCAACCGCAGCGCCTCGGACTCGAGCTTTGCTTGCACCACCAGTTCATGCAGCATCATATTGGCACGCGCCGCACCCAATGCCCCACCGGGATGCAAGACGTTCAACTCTTTTGGCGTGCGCCCCATCAAGTGCAACGTCCCCAACAGCTTTTCCGTGCGATCACGTTGCAAACGATAATTCTCGGAAGATATTTTTGTGGCCGCTTGCAATTCGCGCAGCCCTGCCCGTGTTGCAAGCATGGCCACTTCATACCCTTGGATCGCCTGCCCATAGGCGCGCAATCGATCCCGCTTACCATCCGCCGCCGACAGTTGAACCCGCGCTTGATCCAGCAAACGCAACGCATCATTCGTGGCATCCGTGACATCGCCATGCGCTTGCAAGGGCGCAAAACAACCCAACCAAATAATCAGAACTTGGGAGAGTGAGATTTTCATCCGCGCAGCAAGCTTTCCCCGGTCATTTCAGGCGGCTGATCGACGCCCAGCAAATCCAGAAGCGTTGGTGCCAAATCCCCCAAACGCCCGCCATCGCGCACCTTGGCCCCGGCAGGACCGCCAACAATGACCACAGGAACCGGATTGGTGGTATGCGCCGTGTGCGGCCCGCC
>CAZBBZ010000205.1:0-5431 GCA_964489925.1 uncultured Rhodobacterales bacterium | reverse complement strand
ATTTTCCGGATTGCAAATCCGTGTACACCGGTTCGATTCCGGTACTCGCCTCCACCTCCAAAGCCGCTTTGCCCCATTAGTTCGCCTTAAGCGACTAAGGCTCGACCCGCGGCGTTTTCACCCCTTCGTTAATTTCATGTCACAATTCCCGCTTAATTGCTTTATACGACCAACAGGCAACCAAAACGCAGCCAAAAAACGCAAAGGTCACGCTATGCAACGGGTTCCCAAGAAAGCCACCGACGACGCGCTTATTCAAGAATTTCTGAACAAGGGCGGCAAGGTTACGGTTGGCAAAACCAAACCTGCGCCCCCCGAATTGGGGCTTAGCAAGAACGTTTGGAACAACAAGCTCACCAAAGAAGAAAAAGCCGCGCGCGACAAAAAATAGGCGGTGCTTTGGCGGCCAACATCGCCAAAATCTCAGCCCCGCCGTCGCAGCTTGATCCGCTCATCCGCTTCCAGCGTCCCATCGTGGAACGAGCCGAACCATTTGTCCCACGGCATCTCTAGCGAGCCGTAATTGCACTCGAAATACCGATGATGCATCTGGTGATGGAACGTGCCCAGCGCCAGTCGGTTCTGATCTTTGACCAGCAGCCCTTGATAGCCCGTATGGGTCGTCACCGCTGTCAGCGTATAATACTGCAAATGGAAAATGATGTGCAGCGGATGCGCCCCCACCAGAAAATGCACAAAAACCGATCCCAGATAGATCGCATGTTCCACCGGGTGCATTGACAACCCCGACCACGGGCCGACGTTAATATTACGGTGATGCAGCGCATGCACATGACGGTATAAAAACGGCACATGGATCAGGCGATGGATCCAGTAAAAGTAAAAGCTCTCCCACAAAGGGGTCAGCAAAAACAGCGCGACGAACCACAGCGGATTGGCCGTGAACGACAAGAGCGGCACATAGCCGTTCCCGAGCGCCCAAAGCATCAGCACCTCGTAAAGCGACCAGAAAAACACGCCAGAGCCGAGCGTCCAAAACATATTGTCCCGCACCTGCCCGCCAAGGGTGAACTGCTTGCCTTTGACCATCAAAGGGCGCGGATCATACTTCAGCGCCTGCCCTTGCTTTGAAAACGTATAAAACCAAAGATGCAACGCGCCTGCGACGCAGAAAATCAGCACCAGATTGCGAAAATAGACCGGCGCGACCCAATCAAGCGCCAGCGTCTTGGTGGTCTCTAGCGACGGGCTGATCCAGAGATAACACGCAATCGCGATCCCCAGCACAATCAGCTTTTCGGTGATCAAAAACCACGCGCCCCAGACCCATTTCACCATCGCTACAGGGTCAAGGGGCCAGCGAAAGAACGGCGACACTTGGATCGGCACATCCGGCATATGATGCCACCCGCCTAGTTTTTCCTCCGCCATTGTCTGCCTCTTTGCGCTTTGGTTTCGCGCAAAGAATGCCAGCCATAGCCGCGCTTGGGAACAAAAATCCCAAGGTGTGAACGCTTCCTGCAACGCACGCCTTCGTTTTGCGATTGCACTACGGCGTCCAAGCGGTTTCAATTCCGCGATCAGAACCGCGCGTTAAAGCGCGCCAACACAGGTGACAGATGAGCGACGATAAAGGCTTCCGGCGCGGGCTAACCAACTACGGCGATCCGGATTTCGCCGCCTACCTACGTCGCTCATTTGCGCGTTCTATGGGTCTGTCAAACGACAGCTTGAACAAGCCGATTATTGGCATCGCCATGACGCCGTCCGATTTCAACAACTGCCATCGCACCATGCCCGAACTGGTGGATGCGGTGTCTCGCGGCGTGCTGGCGGCAGGCGCTTTGCCCCGCGCTTTTCCCACGATTTCCACGGGCGAGGTGTTCTTGAACCCCACCAGCATGGTTTATCGAAACCTCATGTCCATGGACACCGAAGAAATGATCCGCGCCCAACCAATGGATGCGGTCGTGATGATCGGGGGGTGCGACAAAACCGTGCCAGCCCAACTGATGGGGGCCGCTTCTGCGGACATCCCTGCCATTCAGCTTGTGACCGGCCCCATGAGCACGGGCCACTATAAAGGTGAGCGTTTGGGCGCTTGCACCGATTGCCGTCGGTTCTGGGGCAAGTACCGGGCGGGGGAAATTGATGAGGCTGAGATAAATCAAGTCGAGACCCGTCTGGCCGCCACCGCAGGCACTTGCGCGGTCATGGGCACGGCCTCGACCATGGCGATCATTGCCGAAGTTTTGGGCATGTCCCTGCCCGGCACGGCCGCCATTCCTGCCGTTGCCGCAGATCGGCTTGTGGCTGCCGAACACACAGGCACTGCCGCTGTGGGCCTCTTGAGCAATCCGATAAAACCCTCCGAAATCATCACCGAACATGCGGTTGAAAACGCCTTGCGCGTTTTGATGGCCGTGTCTGGCTCCACCAACGCTGTGGTCCATCTGGCTGCCATCGCCGGGCGGCGCGGCATCCAGATCAACGACGCGCGGCTCAACCAGATCAGCGATGAAACCCCGGTGCTGGTCGACCTAAAGCCTGTTGGCAAAGGATATTTGGAAGATTTCCACCACGCAGGCGGTGTTGGCGCTTTGCTACGCGAGCTTAAACCGCTCTTGCATTTGGACACCATTGATGTCCTTGGCCAAACGCTGGGCGAGCGCCTGTCTGAACCGCTTGATTGGGTCAACCGCGAGGTGATCCGCCCCGTTGATAACCCGGTCAGCGCGCAAGGCGGGCTCATCGCGCTATCGGGCAACATCGCCCCAGAAGGCGCGATCTTCAAACGCGCCGCTGCCACGCCAGAGTTGTTCGAACACGAAGGCCGCGCCGTGGTATTTGACAGCCTAGAAGACATGGCCAATCGCGTTGATGACCCGGACCTCGACATTTCACCGACCGACATCATGGTGCTGAAAAACGCCGGACCCGTGGCCGCAGGCATGCCAGAGGCGGGCTATCTGCCCATCCCCAAGAAACTCGCCCGCGCAGGCGTCAAAGATATATTGCGAATTTCTGATGCGCGCATGTCCGGCACGGCTTTTGGGTCGATCATCTTGCATATCGCGCCTGAAACCGCGCGTGGCGGCCCGCTGGCAGCGGTGCAAACCGGGGATCGCATCCGCTTTTCTGCGCGGGATAAAACCATCGACCTGCTAGTGGATCCGGCTGAAATCGCCAAACGGCTCGCCGCCCATGAACACCCCCCCCTGCCTAAGCGCGGCTATCGCGGACTTTACGCGCGCGCAGTGACCCAAGCCCCGCAAGGGGTGGATTTCGATTTCCTACGCCACGAAAGCCTCGCCAGTTGGCCCGATTCCGATCCCAATCCCAATCCCGACCCTGCTAAACCCGATCCAGCCAAAAAGGACCACTAAAATGGAAACCTTCGAGGTCTACGCCATCAAATACGCCGAACTAAAAGCCCGCCCAGCCCGCGACATTTTTCTTTCGGCAGACCTGCACGAAGCGCCCGTGGATATGGATTATTTCGTCTGGCTGATCCGCAGTGAAACCCGCTCAATCGTGGTCGATACCGGCTTTAACGCCCAGATCGCCGCCAAACGTGGCCGCGACTTCCTGCGCTGCCCCGGTGAAGGCCTGCGCAAACTTGGCGTAGACCCGGCCGAGGTCAAAGACGTCATCATCACTCACCTTCACTACGACCACGTCGGCAATTTCCCGGTCTTTCCAAACGCGCGATTTCACATGCAAGACAAAGAAGTCGCCTTCGCCACCGGGCGCTATATGACCCATAATTGTTTCTGCGCGCCTTATGAAATCGAAGATGTGCTGGAAACCATCCGCAACGTCTATGCGGGGCGGATCGAATTTCACGACGGGGATGAAGACATCACACCGGGCCTTTCGGTGCATCTCTCACCGGGCCACACGCCGGGCTTGCAATTTGTGCGGGTCAATACGCGCAGCGGTTGGTTGGTGCTGGCCTCCGACGCTTGCCACTATAACCGACACCGACTGACGGGCGACGTGTTTCCGCTGGTGTTTGATGTGGGCGGTTTGTTGGAAAACTATCGTCGCCTGTCCAAACTCGCGAGTGCCGAGCGCCTTGTGATCCCCGGCCATGACCCAGATGTCATGCGCGACTACCCCGCCCCATCGCCAGAACTGGACGGTATCGCGGTCAGGTTGGACTAAAACACGCCGCAAGATGGATCCCAAGATCAAGTCTTGGGATGAGCGCGCGCAAATCTTACCCACAGCACCGCCATGGCGCGCGCCACAAATTGAAAAATCGCAGGCAGAACAGCGCTTTCGGACAAAATTTAGACATTTTTTAATTGTGAAACCATCAAACTAACGGGCAATAGCCTATCACCAAGATCACAAGGGTCTCGTTGAACGAATTGTAAACATGCGCTTCGTACAGCCCCCAGAATATGCGTAATCGTCTCGCTTTCAGACGAAATCCAAGAATGGATTCATAAATGGCCGCCCAAGACATACTTCAAATCCAAGCAACGCAAACTGCCGCCTATGCGGTGGACCCAAATGTTTCGCGCATCGCGCTAAGTTTCGACCAGTCCCTTGTAAAGGGATCGTTCCGGGATGGCGCCGATCTGGTGCTTGAAATGAAAGACGGGCAATTTATTCGCCTCAGCGGTTTCTACGACGCCACTGGCACGCCCGCCCTAGAATACGGCACTTTGGTCGAGGTTGCAGCCGCAACCGCATCCGGTGGGGCCATGCTCCCCCTTGTTGCAGGTCTTGGTGTTCTTGGCGGTGCTGCGGCGCTTGGGGGCTCTGGCGGCTCTGAAGATGAACCCCCAACACCCCCCGCACCGCCCGAAGATAGTCCGGCGGTCAACAGTGCGATCAATATCAGCGACGGCTTGGTCACCACCACTGGCACCACGACGCCCGACGCTGAAGTGACCGTCACCTTCCCCGATGGCAGCTTTGAAACCGTCCTCGCCGATGACATGGGCGCGTTTTCCGTGACCAGCACCACGCGCCAACCCGCAGGCGACGTTGTGACCACGATTTTGAATGCCGATGGGATCACGTCGGAGCAAATTGACAAAGAACCGATCGAAGACACCTTCCCCCCCGCAGCGGTTGTTATCACCTCGACCAATGTGGATGCGGACGGCAATCTGACCGTGAACGGCACAGGCGAAGCGGGCGCAACCGTCACCGTCACCATGCCCGATGGCAGCACAGTTAACGCGCTCGTGGCCGCCGATGGCAGCTTTGCCGCGACCTCTGTCAGCGCGCAAGACGCCTCTACCGCGGCCAACCCCAGCGCTATTCCAACGGCACCCGCCGTCCATGATATCGTCACCGCCAACACCGATTTGTTGAACGGGCAAGGCGTGCCGGGCACATCTATCGAGGTTCGCGATGCGGGCAACAACGCCCTTGGCACCGCAACCGCGGACGACGCGGGCAACTGGTTCATGACCACCAACCGGGTTTTGATCGATGGCGAGGCTGTAAC
>CAZBBZ010000204.1:0-5493 GCA_964489925.1 uncultured Rhodobacterales bacterium | reverse complement strand
AGCGAATTTGCCCAAAACCAAAAGTTGCCCCCCGCCCCAAAGCCGCATAGACAAACCTCATTGACTAAGAAAGAACACGCTGTGGCACTGCCTTTGGATAAATCTGTCGTTTTGGTGGGGCTGATGGGCTCGGGAAAAACCTCTGTGGGGCGCCGTTTGGCGGCGATGCTGGGGATGGAATTCTGCGACAGCGATGACGAAATCGTCAAAGCGGCAGGTCGCCCGATCCCTGATATTTTTGCCGAGTTTGGCGAAGCCTATTTTCGCGACGGCGAAACCAAGGTGCTGCGCCGTCTGATGGACGGCCCCCCAATGGTGATCGCAACTGGCGGGGGTGCTTTCGCCAGTGCCTTAAACCGTGAAATAATCGCAACAGGTGGCACATCTGTCTGGCTCACCGCCGCCCTTGATGTGCTTTGGTCGCGGGTCAAAGACAAACCGGGACGCCCCTTGCTGGATGTGCCCGACCCTTACGCCCGTCTTGCAGCACTCGCCGCCGAGCGCGAGCCCTATTACAGCTTGGCCGACGTAAAGGTCATTTCCAAAAACAACGAAACGCACGAAACCGTCGCAACCCGCATCATCGACGGCGTGCATGCCTTTCGCGCAGAAGACGCCTCGGAGCAAAGCTAAAAACATGAGCCAGCAGTTACACGTTGATCTGGGCGCGCGCGCCTACGACATCCACATCGGCACTGGGTTGGTGGCCAAAGCCCCCGACCTGATTGCACCGCTGGTGAAACGCAAACGCATCTGGATCGTCACCGAAACCCGCGTAGCCGCCCTCTATCTTGCCCCGCTCACTGCGGCTTTTGAAAAAGCGGGCTACACCACAGATGCCCTGCAACTGCCCCCCGGTGAGGCCACGAAAAACTGGGCGCATCTGCAAGAGGTCGTAGAATGGCTGTTGCAAAAACGGGTCGAGCGCGACGATCTGGTCATCGCTTTGGGCGGCGGCGTGATTGGTGATCTGGTGGGCTTTGCTGCTGCCATCCTGCGCCGTGGCATCGGTTTTGTGCAAATTCCTACCTCCCTTTTGGCGCAAGTCGACAGTTCTGTGGGTGGCAAAACGGGCATCAATTCCCCGCAGGGCAAAAATCTCGTGGGCGCATTTCATCAGCCCAAAATCGTGATTGCCGATATTGATGTGCTGGACAGCATGACGCCGCGCGATTTGATTGCGGGCTACGGCGAGGTCGTCAAATACGGGCTTTTGGGCGATGCGACGTTTTTTGAATGGTTAGAAGATAATGCGGCCAAGCTGCTGGACGGGGACACAGACGCCCGCGCTTATGCAGTGCATCACTCGTGCAAAATGAAGGCTGATATCGTCATTCGCGATGAAACCGAACGCGGGGATCGCGCGCTTTTGAACTTGGGCCACACGTTCGGCCACGCGCTGGAAGCGGCCACGGGCTATTCGGATCGCTTGCTCCACGGCGAAGGCGTGGCCATCGGCTGCGCCCTTGCATTTGAGTTGAGCCAACGCCTTGGTCTTTGCCCCCAAGAAGCCCCCAGCCGCGTGCGCGCTCATCTGAAATCCAGCGGTATGAAATGCGATCTGGCCGATATTGATGGCGACCTGCCAGATGCGGACGGGCTGATCGATTTAATGGGCCAAGACAAAAAAGTCAGCGACGGCGCGATTACTTTCATTCTTGCCCGGAATATTGGTGACGCTTTTGTGGCCAAGGGTGTCGATATGGCGGTGGTCAAATCGGTCTTGGAAGACGCCCTGAGCGCGCGCTAGTGTAAATGCTAATCCCCCAAACCCGCAAATAAGTCGCTCATCGCGCGGTCTTGATCTGACCAGCTCAACTTCAAGCTCGACCAAATGTTTGCGGCCACGCCGCGGTTGGTCAAAATCAACGCAGCCGCATTTGAGTCCGGGCATATATAAAGCGCGCTGGTCGATCCCGCCGTCCCCCCATTGTGAAAAAGCATCGGCGCAGCCTTAGGATTTTGCACAATGGACAGCCAACCCAAACACTGCGCGACAGGGTCCATTTCCCCCCTCGGCCCCAAGCCCACCAACGGCTCGACACTTCGGCAAATCGCCCGATCAAGCGGTGTTACCGGGTTTGCCACGGCTTTTAGCACAGCCCCCGAAAACCGCCCCAAATCGCGCGCCGTGGCGCGTAAACAGCCAGCCCCCGCCATCGCTTGGAACGTCCAAGGCAATACTGGCTTCCCCTTTGCACTAAATGGCTGCATGAACCGGGCCTGTTGGGATAGAGTTAATTCCGAAGTCGTATCCTCAAGCCCAAGCGGGCGGATAACATGGTCATGCAACAGGTCCAAATAGGGTCGGCCTTCGCTCAAAGACATCGCTTCGCCCAATAGTCCGACCCCAAAGTTCGAATAGCGATGCCGCAGCCGCTTGGGGGCCGCAGTTTCTTTTCGATCACGCAGCCAATCAAGCAAATCAGCGCGGCCAAAAGCGGCATAAGGATCATCTGGAAGCGACGACACAAGCGCCTTCCAAATCGACACATGCAATCTGGGAAGCCCCGACGTGTGGGTCGCCAAAGTCTTGAACGTGATCCATTCAGGAACATTACTTAGGTCAGCAGACACCTCCTTGATGGGACAGTTCAGATCCAGCCGCCCGGTTTCAACCAGAACCGCAAGAAGAAGGGACGTAAAAACCTTAGTGATCGACCCGATCTCAAAGATCATATCCTCAGGGGCGATGTCTTGGTTTGGCGCAAACGTCCCGGACCCTTCAAAACGCACATCATCGCCGCAAAGCAGCATAGAAACGATCGCCGAGTTTTTACCGCGATAAGGGGCCAAAATCTTTTCAGGAAGCCGTTTGTTAAATCGCTCCATGGCGCGTCTAAAACCTTCGTGTCAGAAAACCGGGCCAAAAGTCCCGCTTCAATTCTAATCTTCGATAAATCAAAACCCAAACGCATCGTTAACCGCGTCTTTAGATTTCTATCATTGGCTGGACGAACACCGCGGAAGCGCGTTTATTAACAATGACTTAATGTTCCTGCTTCACCCCATAAAATTTCAAAAAACTGCTGTACGGGATGTGTACAGGTTGTGTACGGGATGTGTCTCTTAAGTTTTCACCGCAAACCTTTGATACCAAACACTAATTACGTCCAAAAACCCGATTTTGACCAAATATTTTCAAAATAGCGGCCAAAACACCAGAATCGCCGGGATGCTCACCAACAGCACCAAGATCTCTAGCGGCAGCCCCATGCGCCAATAATCCCCAAAAGAATAGCCCCCCGGTCCCAGCACCAGCGTATTATTCTTATGGCCAATCGGCGTCAGAAACGCACAGCTCGCCGCCACCGCCACGGCCATCAAAAACGGGTCAGCCGAGGCGCCCAAACTATCGGCCATAGCAATCGCTACAGGGGCGGCCACAATCGTTGTCGCCGTATTGTTCAGCACATCCGACAGGGTCATCGTCACCGCCATCAAAACCGCAAGCACCGCCCAAGGCGGCAAGCCTTCGGTCAGGCCCAAAAGCGCATTGGCAATCAACGCCGTCCCCCCGGCTTTGTCCAAAGCCGCCCCCAGCGGGATCATCGAGCCGAGCAGCACCACCACGGGCCATTCAATATGATCATAGACCTCTGCCAGCGGGATGATTTTCAGCAAAATATAGGCGGCACAAACCACCCCAAGCGCCACAGGCAGATAGACCCAACCAAGGCTCGCGATCACCACAGCGCCAACGAAAATACCAATCGCGGCCCAAGTCTTTTCGGCTTGCGTCACTGCCAGCCCGCGATCCGCCAAGGGCAGGACACCAAGCCATTCAATCACCTCATCGCGCGCATCAGTTGGCACCAACAGCAGTAAAATATCCCCAGCCGCCACAGTTGTTTTGCGCACCTGTTCGCGGATGCGCCGCCCTTGGCGCGATATGCCCAAAAGCACCGTGCGTTTACGCCAGCGCAAGCCCACGGCCACAGCACTACGCCCTTCAATCCGCGCGCCTTGCGGCACCACGACTTCAACCAATTCCGTGCCTTCTCCGGCCGCGCCTTGCGCCTTGCCATCGTCATCGGTGAACGACAATTTAATCGCCACGCGAAACTCGTCCAAAGCATCAGGCGAAGCTTCCATCACCAGCGCATCCCCCGCCTCAATCACCGCCCGGCGCGCCGTTCCTGCCAACCGTTTACCACCACGCACAAGGCCCAGCACCGCAACATCTGCCGCTTCCGCCTGTTCGTGCAAAGCCTCGACGGTCATGCCAATCAGCGCGCTGTCCTCAGGCACGCTCAGCTCGGCAATATAATCCGACATCTCCGCCAAGCGATCGGCAGCACTGCCCTTGTGTTCGGGCTGCGGGATCAACCGCCAGCCCACAAAGGCCACAAAAATCAGACCAACAATTGCGGTCACGCCGCCCACAGGCGCAAAATCGAACATGGAAAACGGCTCGCCCAAAGCTTCACCGCGGATCGAGGCGATGATAATATTAGGCGGCGTCCCGATCAGCGTCACCATCCCTCCCAGAATGGTCGCAAAAGACAAAGGCATCAGCGTCGCGCCCGGATTGCGCTTTGCTTTATCGGCGGTCGCCATATCCACAGGCATCAACAGCGCCAGAGCCGCCACATTGTTCATAAACGCACTAAGCACCGCGCCCACACCGCCCATAATCGCGATATGCGTACCCACCGCGCGGCTGGCATCCACCAGCGTGCGCGTGATCAAAAACACCGCACCAGAGCGCACCAAACCAGCGGAAACCACCAGCACCAATGCCACCACAATCGTCGCCGGATGACCAAAGCCGGAAAACGCGTCTTTCGTGTCCACCACGCCGCTAATAACGCCCACCAGCAGCGCACAAAATGCCACCAGATCATAGCGCCAGCGGCCCCAAAGCATCAGCGCGAACACAGCGGCAAAAATTGCAAACAGGATAGATTGATCGAGCGTCATAACTTAGGTCACCTTTGGAAACAGCACACAGACCAGCGTAAAAAGCCGCCGCGCCGTGCCCATGTCAATGATTGCGTGTTCTGACAAAGCCGCGCGCAATGTTGCTGCCCCATCTTTGTGGATTGCGCTGCGGGCTGCATCAAAACGTTCAATTTCAGCCGGGGGCAAGCGTTTCACCGCCTCTTGATAGCTTTCGCAAATCTGAAAATAGTCCCGCGCAACGCGGCGAAACTTTACCAATGACAATTCAAAGGCGCCCGCTGCCGCACCTTGTTCGGTTTTCAGATCAAACAGCAAGCGATTGCCCTCAATCGACAGCCCCAAGGCATAAGGACCGCTGGGCGCATCGCCCGTCAAAGCAAACTCATTAGCCTCGGCCAAGTCAAACACCGCCACCCGGCGCTCTTGTTCTTCTTCAGGCGATGGAGCAGGCAGCCCGCGATCATCGAGCTGCACATCATAAAGCCGATCCGCCCCGCTCATGTCTCTTTCGAAGCGTTGATCTTATCAAGCCGGGCGCGCACCGACAGCCCATGCGCCTCTAGGCTTTCAGAGCCCGCCAGCACTTCC
>CAZBBZ010000203.1:0-5497 GCA_964489925.1 uncultured Rhodobacterales bacterium | reverse complement strand
CCCAATAGCGGCGTGCGCAGTCTGATCGGCTCGGCCCTTGTACAGTTTCAACTGTCCGATCCTGATCCCGAAAACCGCATGGCGGCACTGACCTCGCTGGAACGCGACCCAAGTGCAGGCGCGCTCGGCCCGCTTCGTGCGTCAATAGATGGCGAAACGGATGCAGATATTCTAGCGCGCAAAACCCGCTTAGAACGCTTACTGACCATTGCTTATGACGAAGATGAGCCTGCACGGATTGCCGCGATTGATGATATGGGCGGCGATTTGGGCGTGGATGTGCGCGCAACGCTGAACCCTCTTTTGGCGACCAATATCCAAGTATTCAAAGATGAAGTCCCTAGCGATTTGAACATCGCGGCGACCCTAAAACCCGGCACGGATGCCCTGCCTGCGGAAACCGCCTATGACATGTTGGTCAAAGCGGGCAATGCGCCAAAACGACTGACATCCGATGCGCTGCGCCAGACGTTGGCAGCCCATATCGTTGATGGGCGCGTTGGCGGCGTTGCTTTGGCCAAATTGTCCGACCAGACCGAGCGGCAAAAAGCCTTTGACGCGCTGGTTGATGCTGGCACGGTTGAAGCGGCGGTGACGGATGCGCAGGTGACGGGTTTCCTTGATGATTACACATATGTTGCGGTGTACCAAGAACCTTCGGCGGCGATCACAGATGCCGCTGCAGCCGCACTAGCGGCGATTGAGCGCAAAGTGGGCATGAACCAAACGCTCGATTTAACCTTAGATGCGCTGTCGCTGGCCTCGATTTACTTCTTGGCCGCCATCGGTTTGGCGATCACTTTCGGCGTGATGGGCGTCATCAATATGGCGCATGGCGAGTTCATTATGATGGGCGCCTACACCGGCTATGTTGTCCAACAGATCATCCCCGATCACACGATTTCGATCCTTGTGGCTTTGCCGCTGGCCTTTGCTGTGACCTTTGGTGCGGGCGTGTTGATGGAACGCTCGGTGATCCGGTTTCTTTATAACCGCCCGCTGGAAACGCTACTGGCCACTTTCGGCATTTCAATCGCGCTGCAACAATTGGCCAAGAACATCTTTGGCACCCAAGCGCGGCCCCTGACCGCACCGGGCTGGTTGGACGGTGCTTGGGTGATGAACGATGTGGTCTCTATCAGCTATATCCGCATCGCGATTTTCGTGCTGGCGCTGATCTTTTTGGCGATCTTCCTCTTTATCATCAACCACACGCGCCTTGGACTTGAAACCCGCGCGGTGACGCAAAATCGCCGCATGGCCGCCAGCATGGGGATCAACCCGGATCGGGTGAACATGCTGACCTTTGGACTTGGTTCGGGCATTGCGGGCGTGGCTGGCGTGGCGATTGGTTTGTACGCGAAAGTCACCTCGGAGCTTGGCAGCGATTATATCGTGCAAAGCTTTATGACCGTGGTTGTTGGCGGTGTGGGCAATATCTGGGGCACGCTTTTGGGCGCGGCTGGTATCGGTTTCTTGCAAAAAGGCATCGAGTGGCTGAACCCATCCAATACGCTGGCGGCCCAGACCTACATGATTGTCTTTATCATCATCTTTATCCAATTCCGGCCCCGCGGTATCATCGCGCTTAAAGGCCGGGCAGCGGGGGATTAAGACCATGAAACGCCGCTCTTTCATCGCGCAGAACCCCTCGGTGCTGTTTTTCCTCCTCGCACTTGCAGGCTTTACGCTGGTTATCACTGTCCTATCAGAGGCTTACGGGAATGGGTTCATCTCGACATCCTTCGTTAAAACCTTGGGTAAAACGCTTTGCCTATGCCTTGTGGCGGTCGCGATGGATCTGGTCTGGGGCTATACGGGCATCCTAAGCCTTGGTCATTTCGCCTTTTTCGGCATCGGTGGCTATATGATCGGCATGTGGCTGATGTACGAACGCACCCGCGATATCGTGATCGGCTCGCTTGCCGAAGCGCCAATACCCGCAACGAATACCGAAATCGAAGCCGCCATCGGCAATCAAATCTTTGGGGTGGTGGGCAGTTCAGAGTTTCCCCCCATTTGGGCCTTTGCCGACAGCTTGACGATCCAGCTGTTTTTGGTGGTGTTTGTGCCCGCCTTGCTTGCCTTTGTGTTCGGCTGGCTTGCGTTTCGCAGCCGTGTGACAGGCGTCTACCTGTCGATCCTGACCCAGGCGATGACCTTGGCACTAGCGCTTTATCTGTTCCAAAACGACAGCGGACTGCGCGGCAACAACGGTCTGTCGGGTTTGCAAAACCTACCCGGCCTAGACGAAGTGCCGCAAAGCTACGTGTCCGTCTGGTTCCTCTGGGCCTCGGCTTTGGCCCTTGGGCTTGGCTATCTTCTGGCGGCTTGGATCGTGTCGGGCAAATTCGGATCGGTCCTGCGCGGTATCCGCGACAACGAGGCCCGTGTGCGGTTTTTGGGCTACCCGGTCGAGCATTATAAGCTGTTCATTTTCACCATCACCGCGTGCATCGCGGGCATCGCAGGTGCGCTTTACTACCCGCAAGCCGGCATCATTAACCCGGCTGAAATCGCACCAATCGCGTCCATCTACCTTGCGGTTTGGGTCGCCATCGGCGGACGCGGGCGGCTTTATGGCGCGGTCATTGGGGCGGCCTTGGTAAGCCTTGTGTCAAGCTGGTTCACAGGCGGGCAAGCGCCCGACATCAACCTTGGCTTTGCCACCATCCAATGGGTCGATTGGTGGCTGATCATCCTTGGCCTGTCCTTCGTGCTGGTCACATTATTCGCCCCCAAAGGCATCGGCGGTTTGTTTGACTTGCTTGCAAGGCGCAAATCCCCCGACCGCCACGGCGCGGATTTGGGACCAGATGATGGATCATACCGCGAAGCGGAGGCGGGCAAATGAGCTTGTTAGAAGTTTCCGGCGTTTCTGTTTCCTTTGACGGGTTCAAGGCGATCAACAACCTTAGCTTTCAAATTGGCGAGGCCGAGCTGCGCGCGATCATTGGCCCCAATGGGGCTGGTAAAACCACTTTTATGGATATCGTTACAGGCAAGACGCGCCCAGATGCGGGCACGATCAGTTTTGGGGCGAGCAACCGGTCGCTTTTGGCTATGAGCGAAGCAAAAATTGCCCAAGCTGGCATTGGGCGAAAATTCCAAAAACCCACGGTGTTTGAGGATCAATCGGTTTCTGAAAACCTGCTTATGGCGCTGGCCAATAACCGCAGCCCTTTGGGAGTCTTGCTGTTTCGCCCGCGCGCGCACGACATGACCCGCATTGGCGAATTGGCAACCGAAGTGGGTCTGTCAGACGCGCTTGAACGCAAAGCGGGCGAGTTGAGTCACGGTCAAAAGCAATGGCTTGAAATCGGCATGTTGCTCGCGCAAGACCCGCGCCTTTTGTTGGTGGACGAACCTGCCGCCGGCATGACGCCCGAAGAACGCGAAAAGACCACCGCGATTTTGGTGGAAGCTGCCAAAACCCGCGCTGTGGTCGTCGTGGAACACGATATGGAATTCATTCGCCGCCTGAATTGCCGGGTCACAGTGCTGCACGAAGGCAGTGTTCTAGCCGAAGGCAGTCTGGATCACGTGACCGCAGATCAGCGCGTCATTGACGTATATTTGGGGCGCTAGGCTATGTTGAGTGTAAGCAATCTGAACCTTCATTATGGCCAAAGCCAGATCCTCTATGATGTGAGTTTTGACGCACCCAAGGCCGCTGTCACTTGTGTGATGGGCACCAACGGGGTTGGCAAAACCTCTTTGATGAAAGCGATTGCAGGCGCGCATCCCCGGTCAAGCGGGGACGTCGCACTTGATGGAAAAAGCTTGGGCAAACTGCCCGCGCATGCCCTTGCAAAAGTTGGGGTCGCCTATGTGCCGCAGGGACGCGAAATTTTCCCGCTATTGACCGTGCAAGAAAACTTGGAAACCGGATTTGGTTGTATTGATAAAAGCGAACACGCTGTGCCGGACGAGATTTTTGAGCTGTTCCCGGTTTTGCGCGAAATGCGGACCCGGCGCGGTGGCGATCTTTCAGGCGGGCAGCAACAACAGCTGGCCATTGCGCGCGCGTTAATCACCAAGCCCAAGCTTTTGCTGTTGGATGAACCAACCGAAGGCATCCAGCCCAATATCATCAAGCAAATCGGCAATGTCATTTCCCAACTGCGAGACAAAGGCGATATGGCCATCGTGCTGGTCGAGCAATATTTCGACTTTGCCTATGATCTGGCGGATAGTTTTGTGGTGATGCGCCGCGGTGTTGTTACGCTTGCGGGTGCCAAAAATGAATTTGAACGCCAGACGATTTTTGACGGCGTTTCTGTCTAAGGCTGCCAAAGCCCAGAGATCAACTATTTGCCGAACCACCTTGTCGCATTTTGCTGGGGCTAAACTTGTGCCATAAGCAAAGAAAACAAAAGCAAGGGGAGGCTAACAAGATGGCCGAAAACTATCAAAAGATTTACGACGCTTGGAAAAATGCGCCGTTGGATTTTTGGGCTGACGCGGCCAAAGACGTGGATTGGTTCACGAAGCCAGAAACAGTTTTTGACAGCGACATGGGCACCTATGGCCGCTGGTTTCCCGATGGCGTTCTGAACACCTGTTATAATGCGGTAGATCGCCACATCGACGCCGGGCGCGGCGATCAGAACGCGCTGATTTACGACAGCGCGATGACCGGTGCTGTTGAAAGATACACCTATTCTGACTTGCGCGATGAAGTTTCTGCTTTATCTGCCGTTCTGCTCGACCTTGGCGTTGCCAAAGGCGACCGCGTGATCATCTATATGCCGATGATCCCCCAAGCAGCATTTGCAATGCTTGCCTGTGCGCGGATTGGCGCGATCCATTCGGTGGTGTTTGGGGGCTTTGCCGCTGCTGAATTGGCCACCCGGATTGATGATGCGACCCCCAAGGTGATTTTGTCGGCATCCTGCGGTCTAGAGCCGGGACGCACCATTGCCTACAAACCGCTGCTGGATGCTGCAATTGAACTGTCGGCCAACAAGCCAGAAGCTTGCGTCGTGTTCCAACGCCCAGAACTTGCGGCGGATCTGACAGATCGCGATACGGATTGGGGCGATGCTGTTGCGGCTGCCAAGGGGCGCGATGTACCTTGCGCGCCCATGCAGGCGACTGACCCGCTTTATGTTCTTTACACATCTGGAACGACTGGCCAGCCCAAGGGCGTCATCCGCGACAATGGTGGCCATGCGGTTGCGCTGAAATGGTCCATGAAAGCGATTTATGACATTGATCCAGGCGAAGTGTTTTGGGCCGCATCAGATGTGGGCTGGGTCGTGGGTCATTCCTATATCGTATATGCCCCGCTTTTGCAGGGCGCGACGACGGTGCTGTTTGAAGGCAAGCCCGTGGGCACACCGGACCCCAGCACATTTTGGCGCGTGATTGCGGATCACGGCGTCACCACGCTGTTCACCGCACCCACCGCATTTCGTGCAATCCGCGCCGCGGATGCCAATGCCGAACAAATGGCAGGCTATGATCTGTCTAAATTTCGCGCATTGTTTTTGGC
>CAZBBZ010000202.1:0-5525 GCA_964489925.1 uncultured Rhodobacterales bacterium | reverse complement strand
CTTCGGGAATTTCGTAGAGATTTTGCAAAATATCGCGGGGATCAAGGCCGGGTTGATAGGCGCGCACTAAGACCAGCCCGCGCTTTTGGGCAACCCGAATGTCGTGCACCACATCATGCCATCCTCGCGGGCAAGCCATCGCAAGTTCAGCAGCCGATGTGGGGGGCGGCAGGCGGTCGTGACCTGCACAACGCGCATAGCAAGAGGACCAAAATTCGCTATAGTCGCGCAAGGTGACAACAGTGGTCAGATCATAGCCATCAAAGAGGCGCGAAAACACCCGCAACCGCAGCTTTGTACGGTCATAAAGCCGGCCTTTTTGGATGTTGATCGCCATGGTGCCGCTCATGTTTTCATCCGACACGATCAGATCACGCCCGGTCCATGCGGCTTCATCCAGCGTATCCGCGATCATATTCCTCTGGGTGCGCAACTGCATAGGGTCGCGCCCATCGCGCACCGCGCGGGTGGTTTTGACGATTTGCGCAAATGGCGCACGCCGCATCACCGGGGGACCCCAAAAGGAAAACCCAGCCTCATTAAGCGGCACAAGGTTTTCAGCCAAACAAGCCTGCAAGCTTGATGTGCCCGTGCGATGCACGCCAATATGCAGAAAAACCTTCATTTAGGCGCGGTCTTGAAATTAAATGCTAATCTGCCCTTCGACAATTGCACCAAGGTGACTATGTTCAAGGTCATGAGACAAGCATCCAAAATTGCAGTTCTGGCACTTGCTGCCAGCTTTCCAAGCCATATGGCCATGGCACAAACCACCGCGTCAACCAGTGATGCTGTTAGCGACGGCGAAAGTGTTGTTGCAAGTGATGCTGTGAGTGATGCCGGAGAGACCGTTATTGCGAGTGAGCCCGTAACTGAGCCTGCAAGCGAAGCTGAAAGCAGTCGCGAGAGCGTTATTGAAATGGACGCAGAAGTTTCAAAAGATCTGAACGATTATCTTTGGCTCAACCGTCCGGTGGTTGTGTTTGCAGACACGCCCAATGATCCGCGTTTCATTGCCCAGTTGCAGTTCTTAGAAGATGGAGCCGCGGAAATGGGCGAGCGGGATGTTGTTATTATCACGGATACGGACCCTTTGGCGAAAAGTGAGTTGCGCAAAAAGCTGCGCCCGCGTGGATTCCAGCTTGTTCTGATTGGGAAGGACGGGCAGGTGAAGTTGCGAAAACCATTGCCTTGGAGCGTGCGCGAATTGAGCCGGATGATTGATAAGATGCCCATGCGTCAGCAGGAAATGGGCCGCTGAGCCGGGCTTCTTCATTGATTTTTGGGCGTTTTGGGGTTATATAGAGTTTGTGATGAACAGGAGAACATCCATGTTATCGTTTATTGACGACAACAATGAGCAACCGATTACGGGTCGTAAGGGTCCGCGTCCGGGGTATTAGGCTCTGTTGAAGGATTGTCTTGGTTGCGCTGTTTGCGCGCTTTTTTCGAACTTTCTAAATCAGTTTTTTCACGTTCCATGATTTTTTCGGCTTCAAGTGGGCCGTGCTTGTTCACAAGTTTGATCACCGCAAGGGCCGCCTTGCCCAAATGGATCGCTTCCACTTTCAAAGCGATATAATCCTCATAGATCAAAACACGTCGCGCCGGTTCGAGGTTTGAAAACGACGGATCGCGCAGATCAGAAATCAAAGCCTCAATCGCTTTGATTTGGCTGTAATACTTCACCACGGCATCAATTGAAACGCGCGGTAGGGCTGTAATATCGCCCATGAGCGCGCGGAAAATACTATCGTTGTTTTCTGTTGGGATGAACGGCACATAGGGTTTGGCCGTTGTCGCTTCTTCCATCTGACGTATGATTTCTGCCGAATACAAAAGCGGGTCTGGGTCTTGCAAAACCTCAAGATAGGCGTCGATTTCAGCATAAATTGCCTTTTGCACGTCGTTCATGCGCTCATCGCGAAGTCGACGTTTTTCGGCGCGGTTTTGACGGGCGGTAACCGTCCACCCAATCGCGACCACGGCGGCGGCAACAAAAGCTTGCCAGATACGCGCATCGACTTGTGTCATCCAAAAAAACCAAGACTGGTCGGCCATTAAATTTCCCAGATCAAATAGACTGGGTCCGATCTGCCTCGGTGTCGGCAGAAATGCAACAAAATTGGAGTGATTGAATCAAAATTGTGGCAAATCGGGCGTTTCTGAGGCAAGGGCGGCGGAGTGTAATGTGTATCTAGTAACCCTCTTGTTGGAGAGACCCCCATGTATGATTTGGCGCTTGATTTGGCGCGCGTAGCGCATCTGTTTGCATTTGCAGTCGGGTTTGGCGCGGCTGTGCTTTTGGAATTCGTTCTTGTTCACAAAATTCATCGCGGCCTAGCGGCCAGCGACCTTAAGCTGATCCATTCGGCGCATGATTTGATCACTGGCGCTGTTGGGCTGCTTTGGGTGACAGGATTGGCGCTGATTGCGCTGCGGACCTCTGGTGATTTTTCGCTGATGTCGCCAAAGCTTTGGACAAAACTGACCGTGGTTAGCGTTCTGACGGGCAATATGGTGTTGATTGCGATGTATCTGGTGCCGGTTTTGGACAAGGCGCCGAACGGATTGGTTTCCGCCCTGCCGACAACGACCCGCCTTAGCATGGGTGCGATTGCAGGGGTTTCTGCGGGCTGCTGGTTTTCGGCACTGGTGCTGGGGGCGGCTTCTGGTGTGAAACCCTTAGGGTTTGAGACTTTGGTTATGATGTTTGTGCCAATGATAACTGTCCCGGCGATTATAGGTACGATTGTTGCCTATAATATGGGGCCACAACGCGCGCATGCGGTTGAAAAGATAAGCTGATCGAAAAGAAAAAGGGGGCATATTCTGCCCCCCTTTAATCCGTTGTTGCCGGCTTTAGCCGTAGTCAAAATACCCAAGCACATCCGCGTTCACGTCATCCGCTAGCGCTTGGCCATCAAGGTAAACGTCACGCGACGCGACCGTGCCATCTTCGTTGTAGCTGATATCAATCACGTTCCATGCTTTTTCATCGTTGATATCGACAAGCACACGGTCAGTGATTTGACCGTCCTCATAAGTGATGATCTTGCCAAGGGCATCTTCGGCATCAATGATGGCGCGCAGTTCAAGGTCGCCATCTTCATCGAAATAATCGACCGTGTTCAATACTTCGTCCGGCTCGCGCAGGGAAAACTCGAACGACAAATCTGTGCGCTCAGAAATACGCACAATACCGTCCTCAAAAACTTGGTTGAGGTAGTAACCTTCAAAAAACGCGTCAGTGTATTGTGTTTGAATAATGCCGTCTTCGTCAAAGGTGGTTTTGACCTGATTTAGGTCTTCGTCGTCAACAAGTTCGCGCAGGGTGCCGCTTGCATCGAATTTTTCGATTCTACTTTTCAATGGGTCATCAAAAAAGGTGGTTTTGATATCCCAGCGATCATCCCGGAAATCGGTGAAATAGCTGCTTTCGATATCCAAAACATCCTGCGTGTCCGTAACCTCGGTAATGACAGACCCGTAGGTGAAGAGCTGTTTGGTAGATACGCCATCGCTGGTGACCGTGTTGGTGCGGATCAAACGGCCGTCCTCATCGTAAAATTTGGCGGATTTTGACCCGTCGTCAAATGTGAGCTTCGTTGCTGATAATGTGGAAGCTTCGGCGTCGTAGCGGAAATTTGTTGTGACGTAGTCGTGAAATTGACGCTCGTAAGTGGTGAAGTCGTGAAGGTCGCTATAGTCAAAAATCGTCCAGGAATAGTTGTCTGCTGCGCTAGATTTTAGCACGGTATTCCCGTTATCCAGTTCAATTCTAACGATGTCTGGCCGATAGGTGGTATAAATAATGTCCCAATCGTTGTCATTGGCAGGGCTATCAATTTGGGTCAGCGCGGTATTGTTGCCATTGATATCGAAGAAACTGGTGTAAAGCGCGCCGGTATCCTGTTCGACTTGGCGGCTATAACGCGAACCGTCCGGGCGGTAGGTGACGGTTTCGACGCTCCAATTTTCGGTGTCGTCGGTGTCAACGGTTGTGACTGTATTCCAAGGCATGAGAATTTTCCCCTAAAAGTTTAACTAACAATAGGGCAAAAAAAGCGTAGGTTGTGCCGCAAAGTCAACGGCATTATTGTGTGAAATTTCGCTGAGGCGAGAAAAACAGCCGTTTGAGTAGCCCCTTGGACAGCCACTTGGATAGCCCCGTGGGGACTATCATTCACTGGTCATTTCAGGATGGCGTTATTCAAATTCCATGATGATTTCGTCCACGCCCATCGATGCGCCAATTTCCGCGTTGATCTTGGCAACCGTGCCTTTGCGTTCCGCGCGTAGCACGTTTTCCATTTTCATCGCTTCCACAGTGCAAAGCGCTTGGCCTTCTTGGATTTCGTCGCCCGGTTCGACGTTGAGAGCAACGATCAAGCCCGGCATCGGACACAGCAGCATGTTCGAGGTATCTGGAGCGATTTTTTCAATCATATGGGCAGATAGTTCGAACTGACGCGGCGTGCGCACATTCACGCGCAAATCGGCCCCGCGATGGCGGATGCGAAAGCCGCCGGGTCGGTTTTCTGCCTTTAGGGTCAGCGCCGTGCCGTCCACATCTGCGCGCACCAGCAAATCACCGGGTCGCCAGTCAGAGGTGACGCGCATTGTGTCGCCGCCCTCAAAAGCGATCGTCGCGCCGTCTTTGTCCGCGTTGATCGTCACCGGCCAATCATAGCCCCCAAGCGAGACAACCCAATCCGCACCAACGGCGCGTTCGTGATTGCCCAGACGCCCCGACACCCGCGCGGCCCGAATTTCGGCCACGCGGAACATGGCCGCAGTTGTCGCTGCGATCATGCGCAAACGCGCTTCGGGCAACTCAACGCCGGTAAAGCCGCCCTCATATTCTTCTTCGATAAAGGCAGTGGTAATGTCACCGGACACAAATTTCGGGTGGTCCATTACAGCCGCCAAGAACGGCAGGTTGTGACCAATGCCTTCAAGTTCAAAGCTGTCGAGTGCTACGCGCATATCCTCAATCGCGCCTTTGCGGGTTTCGCCCCAAGTGCAAAGCTTGGCGATCATCGGGTCGTAGAACATCGAAATTTCGCCGCCCTCATAAACGCCAGTGTCATTGCGCACGCGGCCCTCGATTTCAGCAGGGGGGCGGTAGCGGGTCAAACGACCGATAGAGGGGAGGAAGTTGCGATAAGGATCTTCCGCATAAAGACGACTTTCCATCGCCCAGCCGTTGATTTTTACATCCTTTTGCTTGATCGCCAGCTTTTCGCCGTGAGCGACCCGGATCATCTGTTCCACCAGATCAATGTCGGTAATCAGAAATAGAAGTTCCGATCCCCGTCCACGATGAATTCCACGGTCCCGGCAGAACAATAATCCACCGCTTGGGCCAAAGCGACCGACTGTTCGCCCATGGCTTTGCGGGTGGCTTCGTCCAAGAAGGGGGAGGGGGCTTCCTCGATCACCTTTTGATTGCGGCGTTGGATCGAACATTCACGTTCGTTCAGATAAATGCAGTTGCCGTGTTTATCGCCAAGCACTTGAAT
>CAZBBZ010000201.1:0-5541 GCA_964489925.1 uncultured Rhodobacterales bacterium | reverse complement strand
TTTGAACGTGCTTCTAATGCGGCTTTGCCCACGAAATCCTTGTCCAGTTTCACGAAGCGGTCGAGTTGGGTTTCAAAGGGATCAAACTCTGTGATGAGATCGCTTTTCCAGTGCATGTATTTCATTTCTAGGCGCATGGATTCGACCGCCCGCATGCCGAAATAGCCGATCCCAAACTCTGCACCTGCTGCCATAAGTGCGTCGTGAACCCCCAAAAGATGCGCGTTCGGGATATGCAGTTCATAGGCCAGCTCGCCGGAAAAACTAAGCGACATGGCAACAATTGGTGTTGCGCCAAGGGTCACTTCGCGCACGCAAAGTGGGGGGAAGGCTTGGGGCGACCAATCGGTGCGCGGGGCGCAGGTCTGTAACAACTCGCGGGACTTTGGCCCGGCCAGCACCAAAATCGTATGGGTATTGGTAAGGCTTTCAATCCGAATGTCCGACCCTTGTGGCAAATGTTCCATCAGCCAATCCATGTCGTGATATTCGGCCGCAGCAGCAGAGCCGAACCAAACCCTGTCGTCGCCTAGATTGGCAATCGTCGCTTCGCCCTTAACCATGCCATGGTCGTTCAGAAAATAGTTCAGGCTGATTTTGCCGGGCTTACGATTGACGCGGCTGCACATGATATGATCGAGCCAGTCGTGAAGCCCGTCGCCTGTGATTTGAAACCGATTAAAGCCGTTCACTTCGCACAGGCCAACGCCTTGGCGCAGGTTGGCAATTTCGGTCGCGACCAGATCAAAGGTATTGTTGAACTTGAACGAGTGGTCCTCAGCGAAATCCGCAGAAGGCTTGATGTAGTCGATGCGTTCCCAGCCGTTTACGACGGTGAATTCTGCACCCGCTGCCGCGAGGGTTGAATAAAGCGGCGTGGTTTTAGCCAAGCGCCCGGCAGGGCGATGTTCGTGGGGTTGGTGAAACCTAAACTCGTTTTGGTAATCCTCTATCGCTTTCAGGGCGGTAAATTCTTGGTTGGCATAGGCCGTGAACCGACGCGGATCGAGGCACCAAGTGTCATAACATGCCTCGCCATGGGCAATGATTTGGGCCAGCAACCAACCGTGGCCGCCGCCTTCGCCCAAGCCTGCGCGCAGACCGGTAATGCAATAAGCGTTGCGTTTGCCGGGGATTTTTCCCACCAGCGGCAACCCGTCGGGCGTGTAGGTGATCGGCCCGTTGATAATTGAATGAATGCCCGCGCGTTCAAGGCAAGGCATGCGGGCAATCGCGCCTTCCATCACATCGGTCACCCGGTCCAAGTCATCGGGGCAAAGCGCGTTAGCAAAGCCGGGGTCGATGCCGTCCAGCCCCCATGTTTTGCAGTCTTGTTCGTAGAACCCAATTAGCAGCCCCTTCTTTTCGGCGCGCTGGTAAAAGTCAGCCGAAGGGCAACGGATCAGGGGCACACGAAAGCTGTCGTCCATCGCTTCGATCTCGGGGATCGGCTCGGTCAGCATGTATTGATGTTCCATCGAGGCGACGGGATGTTCGACCCCCATCATCGCGCCAATTTCGTTACACCGATAGCCGCCTGCATTGACGATCGACTGGCACAGAATATCGCCGTTTTCTGTATGCACGGTCCAACTGTCATCGGCGTTTTGCGTTAGCCCGGTTACAGGCGTGTGGCGATGCACCTCTGCCCCGGCTTTGCGCGCGCGCCGTGCAAGTGCTTGGCAAAGCTGCGCCGGGTCAATGTCACCGTCCAAGGGATCCCAAAGCGCGCCGAGCATGTTGTCTGTGCTAATCAACGGGTGACGACGTTGCGATTCCGCAGGGTCCAGCAATTCGAACTCGACGCCCATGCCCTTGGCCATCGAAACAAAATGTTGGTAGCCATCCATGTGCCAGCTTTCCGTGGCAAGGCGCAGACCGCCAGTGGCGTGGTGGTAATTCACGGGGTAATCTGGGTCGTCTGACAGCTCTTTGTAAAGATTGATCGAGTGGGTCTTGAGGCCGACCATGGTTTGGTTCGGCCCGAAGTTTGTGACCTGCGCGGCGGAGTGCCATGTGGTGCCGGATGTCAGCTCGTCCCGCTCAAGTAGCATGCAATCGGTGATGCCCTCTTGGGTGAGATGATAGATCGTGGAGCAGCCCGCGATACCGCCGCCAATCACCACAACATTTGTTTGCGTTTTCATCTGAAACGAGCCCCATCAAAATAGTCGTTTGGCGAGCCTGCGGGCTGTGTCTCTATTGGTCAAGCGCAGAAGTCGCTTGTGCGCCCTTGGTCTGCGTGCAAACTGAAAAAAGCAAAGGAGGCCCAATGGCCAGAGCGAACCCAAGACCCGGTGGACGCGCCGCCCGCGTTGCCGCACGGCAGTCGTCGATCAAGGCTTTTGCCCCTGCTGCGCCGGGTCAATCCGGCGGTCAGTTTCGCCCCCTAAGCGATGGCCAGTTGGCCGAGATTTTGGATGCCGCTTATCGTATATTGGAAGAAATCGGGTTTTCAGAAGTCCCTGATGTGGTGATGGAAAAGGCGCTTTCCAAAGGGTGTCACATCAACACGCTGGGGCGCCTGTCGTTTCCACGCAGCTTTGTCGAGGATATCGTTGCAGGCGCGTGTAAGCGGTTCACGTTGCATGGGCGCAATCCGCACCACAGCATCGATGTTGGCGGGGATAAGGTTTACTTCGGAACCGGGGGCGCGGCGGTTCAAACGCTCGATTTGGACAGCGGGCTTTATCGGCCTTCTACCCTGAAGGATTTGCACGATTTCACGCGGTTGATTGATCGGTTGGAAAACGTGTCTTGGTTTACGCGCTGTTGCGTGGCCACGGATGTACCTGACAATTTTGAGTTGGATTTCAAAACGGCTTTTGCGCTGATGAAGAATACGCAAAAGCCGGTTGGCACCAGTTTTACCATTGGCGATTATGTGCATCCGATTGTCGAGATGTTTGACATGGTTGCAGGTGGTGCGGGCAAATTTGCCAAGGAGCCCTTTTGCAAAGCGCATATTTCGCCAGTGATTTCGCCGCTGCGATATGGTGAGGATGCGGTGGATGTGATGCTGGCCTGTATTCAGCACAATATGCCGATCAATGCGATTATCGCGGCGCAATCTGGGGCCACGGCGCCTGCACCTTTGGCGGGTATGTTGGCGCAGACCACGGCGGAAACTTTGGCAGGGTTGATCCTCGTGAATTTGTTCGCGCCGGGCTATCCGGTGATCTTTTCGAACTGGCCTTTCGTCATTGATCTGCGCTCTGGCGCGTTTTGCGGCTCTGGTGGTGAAATTGCGGTTTTGAACGCGGCGGCGGCACAGATTGGCAATCACTTGGGTTTGCCTACGGGTGTTGCGTCTTGCATGGCGGATGCCAAGGCGGTGGATGCGCAAATGGGCGCGGAAAAGGCGCTGTCAGCGACCGCTTGCGGGCTGTCCGGGGCGAATATGATCTATGAAAGCTCTGGCATGATGGGGTCGTTGCTGGGCGCTTCGTTTGAGGCGTTTGTGCTTGATAACGAGATGCTGTCCTCGGTGAACCGCGCGATCCGTGGCGTTGAGGTCAACGAAGAAACGCTTGGGTTTGAGGCGATCAAATCGGCGGTAACTGGCGAGGGGCATTTCTTGGGCGGGCCGCAAACCTTGGCGGCGATGGAGCGTGATTACTATTATCCGTCGCTGGCGGATCGGAACGCGCCTGCGGTGTGGAACGAGGAAGGTGCGCCAGATATTTGGGACGTTGCGCGCGAAAAAGCGCGGGGCATTTTGTCAGATCACCATCCAGATTATCTTGGGCCTGTGGTGGAGGCGGCAATCTTTGATAAATTCGGTACGCTTGTTTAAGTCTTGGGCGGGATCTGTGCGGATTTTTTCCACAAGTAGGGAAATGGCGCTCAGGTGTCGCAAAGGGGCGGTTGAGGGTGCAAACTTGCGGGCAATAAGAAGCCGCCACCCCATTCGCGCATGAAACTTTAGGAAGAAACTTTGTCTGATACTCCGAATATTTTAGTTGTCATGGCCGATCAGTTGGCGCCGCAATTTACCGGCGCTTATGGGCATAAGGTGGTTAAGACGCCCCATTTGGATGCGCTTGCGGCCCGTGGCGCTCGGTTTGATGCGGCTTACTGCAACTCGCCTTTATGCGCGCCGTCGCGGGCTGCGTTTATGACGGGGCAACTTCCAAGTCGGATTGGGGCTTATGACAATGCCTGTGAGTTTCCATCCTCGGTGCCGACTTTTGCCCATTACTTGCGTCAACAGGGGTATCGCACCTGTTTGGCGGGGCGGATGCATTTTGTGGGTCCAGACCAGTTGCATGGGTTTGAGGAGCGGTTGACCACGGATGTTTATCCGGCTGATTTTGCTTGGGTGCCTGATTGGGAAAACAACGAGCAGCGCGATCCCACGTGGTATCACAACATGGACCCGGTGAAAGAAGCGGGCACAGCGGCGACGACGTTTCAGCTCGACTTTGATGATGAGGTTGCCTTTAGCGCGCGGCGCAAGCTGTTTGACTATGCGCGCGATGGGAACGCGCCTTGGTGCATGGTGGCCAGTTTTATGCATCCCCATGATCCCTATGTGGCGCGGCCAGAGTTTTGGGATCTCTACGAGGACGCAGAGATTGATTTGCCGCAGACCCAGCAAAGCGATGTGGATGATGATCCAATGTCCGCAAGACTGCGGGTCGGGATGGAGGCTGATAAAGTCGCTGTGACTAAGGCGGAAATCATTGCGGCGCGGCGGGCATATTACGCGAACGTCAGCTATTTTGACGCGCAAATTGGCGCGCTTGTGCATACGCTGGAACAAACGGGCGCTTTGGAAAACACGGTGATAATCGTGACATCAGATCACGGTGATATGCTGGGCGAGCGTGGGCTTTGGTATAAGATGAACTTCTTTGAACACGCCGCCCGCGTGCCGCTTGTGATGGCGGGGCCGGGGGTGGTTCCGGGTGAGATTGGCAATGTGTGCTCGCTGGTGGATGTCTTGCCGACGCTGCTGGATATTGCCGGGGATCGCCCGGAGTTGGCGGGCTATTTGGACGGACGCTCGCTATGGCCTTTGGCGGGCGGTGGCACGGACGAGACGAGTGAGGCGACGGGCGAGTATTTTGCTGAAATGGCAGGCTATCCGGTTTTCATGATCCGACGTGGGCATTTGAAGTATGTGCATTGCTACACCGACCCGCCGCAGCTTTATGATCTGTCGGAAGATCAAAGCGAGCATGTGAATCTGGCCGCTGATCCGGCTTACGCGCAGTTGGCAGATCAATTGGCCGAAGAAGTCGTGGCTTGGTGGGATAGTGTGGGGTTGTGGGACACGGTTGTCGCGTCGCAAAAGAGCCGTCGCGCGGTTCACGCGGGCATGGAAGCGGGCGCGCGGACGGATTGGGATTATACGCCGAAACGAGATGGGGCGACGGAATATGTGCGCAGTCACATGGACTGGACGCAGGCGGCTGCAAAGTTACGGTATCCGCCGTTTTCCTGAGGGTTTGGAGCGGCGTTAAGGGCCGTCGGTTTGGTTAATGAAAGGTAAATTTGGCACCATTTTCAGCGAAAAGGGCCAAAATCGGGAAAAAT
>CAZBBZ010000200.1:0-5591 GCA_964489925.1 uncultured Rhodobacterales bacterium | reverse complement strand
GCCCGGATGGTGAACCAGCGCTTTGTTCGAATGGCACGCGTGTCAGCGTTGAAGGCGGGATGGAACCGTTGGAGCGGGGCGAAATTCTTTGTGTGGTGGGCGGAATTCGGATCAAAAACGCCTCGACTAAGCCGGTTTTGATGTACATTCGCCGCGAAGCACGACGCGGTGCGGTTATCGGCGGCATTTGTACGGCCACGCAAACTCTGGCGATGGCCGGCGTGCTTGATAACAAACCTTGCACGATCCATTGGGAAAACCGCGACAGTTTTTCCGAGGAGTTTCCAGAGCTTGAGTTGCGACCTGGGATTTTTGAAATCATCGGCAATCGTTTCACGTCATCGGGCGGCACATCGAGCAGCGATATGGTGCTGAAAATGATTTCGAACGATCATGGTCCCGAGTTGGCCAGTAAGGTTGCAGACGGCATCATTCACACGACCATTCGCACCGAAAATGACGATCAGCGGCTTTCAATTCCAACGCGGATCGGCGTGCGCCATACGAAACTAGCAGCCGTCATTGAAAAGATGGAAGCCAACATCGAAGAGCCAATTTCACCTTCTGATCTGGCCGCCAGCGTTAATATGTCCACGCGCCAACTTGAACGGCTTTTTCGCCGTTATCTTAACCGGTCACCCAAACGGTATTACATGGAAATCCGGCTGAAAAAGGCGCGTAATCTGTTGATGCAGACCGATATGTCAGTGATCCACGTAGCGCTGGCTTGCGGCTTTGCCTCGCCGTCGCATTTTTCCAAGTGCTACCGGGCACATTTTTCAACGACTCCCTATCGGGAACGGGGCACTAGTTCTGCGGCGAACTGATTGACAGGGTGTCAATTGGCACTTTGACAGGGTGTCAACCTGCAGGCCGCATCCGATAAAGCGCACCGTCACCGACAGACAAAAACCAGATTGTACCATCGGGTGCCTCTCGAATGTCGCGGATACGACTGAACTTTCCTTGAAACAAACGCTCTTTTTCTGACAGGGTGTCATCTATCGAAACCCTTGAAATCATGTTGAATTTCAGGGAGCCAACAAAGACGTCGCCTTTCCATGCGGCAAACAAATCGCCGTTATAAATCATCATTCCAGACGGTGCGATAGACGGATCCCAATAGAATTTGGGTTGCTCCATACCGGATTTTGCGGTGCCATCGCCGACCTTGCCGCCCGAATAATGCGTACCATAAGAAATCACGGGCCAGCCGTAGTTTCGACCTGCAATGGGTTGGTTAATCTCGTCGCCGCCTTTCGGACCATGTTCCACGGTCCACAAACGCCCACGCGCATCCAATGTCGCCCCTTGGGGATTGCGGTGCCCATAGGACCAAACCTCGGGCGCGCCGCCCCCATTTGCGAATGGATTGTCACTGGGGGCCGAGCCATCGCGATTTATGCGAATGATCTTGCCGTTGTGACCGTCGCGGTCCTGTGCGGACGGGCGAGCACCCCGATCACCAGTCGTAATATAAAGCGTTCCGTCAAGAGCTTCGACCAGACGACTGCCAAAATGCTTTGGATCGCGCATGGCGTCTTTTTGGCGAAATATTTGCGTCACATCACGTAAAGCCGGGGTGTCCGCATCAAAAGTCGCGCTGATAACGGCGGTTCTACTGCCGCCATCCGCTGGTTGTGAATAAGTGATAAACACCTGTTTTGATTGAGCAAAATCCTTGGCAGGCACGACATCAAGCAGCCCGCCTTGGCCGCGTGACAAAACATCTGGCACGCCCTTAACAGGCCGCGCGCCGACACCGGATTTGACGTGCAATAGCCGTCCAGCGCGTTCGGTTATTAAGAGCGATCCATCATCGAGAAACCCGAAACCCCAAGGTGTATCCAGACCGCGAACCACAGGTTCAACAACGACGCGCCCGGCGCTGGTTGTGAAGGTTTGCGCCTGAAGAACCGTTGCGAAAAGACTTAAAAAGACGGTCAGGATGAAACGTTGCAACATGCGGGGCCTCTTTGCGATTAACTATCTGTAGTTTAGCGCAAATTTGACCGAGGTTAAGTCACATCCTGTTCAAAAACCAAAATTTAGACATGACAAAAGCACGCGCGCGGGGCGCAAACTGGTGGTTTACACCCTGTCAGGCTAACAATAGCTAGCGGATAAAACGCCGCAAAATTATCGAGACAAAGCGGCCGCTTGCCGCGCGGCGGCTTCGATTTTGTCCCACTCGCCATTGGCCATGAGCGTTTCAGAAACCACCCACGATCCCCCAACGCATACAACATTTGGCGACGCTAAATACGCCTCTGCATTGGAAGGGGATACGCCCCCGGTGGGGCAAAAACTGATCTGCGGCAGCGGGCCATACCATGCCTTTAGAACAGGCAGACCACCGTTGGCTTCGGCGGGAAAAAATTTCAGCATATCGTAGCCACGTTCAAGGGCGGCCATCGCTTCTGTTGGGGTGGAAACACCCGGCAAGAGCGGTAAGTCGTTGTTTTCACAAGCTTCAAACACGCCGGGCGTGGAGCCCGGCGAAACGGCGAATGTCGCGCCAGCAGCGCGCGCCGCGGCTGCATCTTTGGTGTTCAACACCGTTCCCGCCCCAACAAAACCGCCCTTTACGTCAGACATCAACTGGATCGCTTCAAGCGCTTGGGGCGTGCGCAAGGTCACTTCCAGAACGGGCAACCCGCCCGCGACCAAGGCTTCTGCCAAGGGACGGGCATAAGCCACATCTTTGATCACAATAACTGGAATAACCGGGGCAAGTGCCGCGAGTTCGCGGGATTTCTTAGCTGCATCATGCGCTGAAATTGTCATGTTCTATACTCCAAATACGCTGGCGCCATCCGCCGCTGCGCCGACCGATGCGCGCATCGCTCCAAAAAGTTCACGTCCCAAACCGCTATTGGACCCTGAAAGATCAGGGTGGGTGATTTTGCGATCCGTTACCCCAGTTGACACGATGTCAAGCTGACCCGACACCGCGTCAACGCGCAAGATATCACCATCCCGCAACTGAGCGATTGGGCCGCCGTCAAGCGCTTCTGGCGAAACATGGATTGCCGCCGGCACCTTACCCGACGCGCCGGACATGCGCCCGTCTGTGACCAATGCGACCTTAAAGCCACGGCCCTGCAGGACCGAAAGCGGCGGCGTTAGGGAATGTAATTCGGGCATGCCGTTGGCTTTTGGCCCTTGATAGCGCACGACGACCACAACGTCTTGGTCCAACTCGCCATTTTGGAAAGCTTCTTTAACCGCTTGTTGGGTTTCAAAAACGCGCACGGGCGCCTCAACCACGTGAAATTCTTCGCGTACCGCTGAAATTTTCATAACCGCATCGCCAAGCGAACCAGTCAACGCCTTTAGCCCGCCATTTGCACTGAACGGATCGCTTGCAGGGCGCAATATCTTGGCATTCAAGGTCTCTGACGCGCCGGACTGCCAGTCAACGGCGCCGTCATCATCTAGTTTCGGCTCGCGCGTGTAAGCTTCCAGCCCCTCGCCCATGATCGTTTTCGTATCGGGGTGCAGCAGGCCCGCGTTTAACAACTCGCTAATCATAAAGCCAAGCCCGCCCGCGGCGTGGAAGTGGTTCACATCCGCCAGACCGTTGGGATAGACCCGCGCCATCAGCGGCACGACGTCGGAGATTTCCGCCAAATCGGACCAGTCGAGCAGCACGCCAGAGGCGCGCGCCATCGCGACCAAATGGATCAGCAAATTGGTCGACCCGCCCGTGGCGTTCAGCCCCACAATGCCGTTGACGTAAGTGCGTGCGTCCAGAATTTCTCCTGCTGGGATAAAGTTGTTGCCCAAGGCTGTAATGGCCAGCGCGCGACGCGTGCCTTCGACCGTGAGCGCGTCACGCAGAGGCGTATTCGGGTTCACAAAAGACGCACCTGGAAGGTGTAACCCCATGAATTCCATCAACATTTGATTGGTATTGGCGGTGCCATAGAAGGTGCAGGTACCGGGGCCGTGATAGGACGCCATTTCCGCCTTCATCAAGGCTTCTCGGTCGCATTTCCCGGTGGCAAAATCCTGACGGATCTTGGCTTTTTCATCATTTGGCAGGCCAGAAGGCATCGGCCCGGCAGGTAAAAACACTGCTGGCAAATGGCCAAACGTGGCCGCAGAAATCACCAAACCGGGGACGATTTTGTCGCAAACACCAAGGTAAACAGAGGCGTCAAACACATTGTGCGACAAGGCGATCCCCGCTGCCATTGCAATCACGTCACGCGAAAATAGCGACAGCTCCATCCCTGTTTGGCCCTGCGTCACGCCATCACACATGGCCGGAACGCCGCCTGCAACCTGGGCCGTGCCGCCCACAGCTTTTGCCGTGTCTTTGATCAGACTTGGGTAGGTTTCAAAGGGCTGATGCGCGGAAAGCATGTCGTTATATGCGGTGACAATGCCCAAATTTGGCGCGCGATCCGCCGTTAGGACGGCTTTTTCATCATCACTATTGGCCGCGTAAGCATGAGCAAGGTTGCCGCAGGACAAATGCGCCCGCTGCGGCCCGTCGCGCCCCATATCGGTAATGCGGTCAAGATAAGCCGCGCGCGCGGCGTCAGAGCGCGCCTCAATACGGTCCGTGACACGCGAAATCGTATCATTCAAAGTCATTTTGGTACCTGTAGATCGAAATTAAGATTGTGGTAACGGTCGCCACTTATGACCAAGTTTGGCTAAGAGTTTCTTGGCAGATTGCGGGCCATCGCCGCCCGGCTCATAGGTTTCTGGCCGCTCCGATCCCTGTTCCCAAGCATAAAGCACTGGATCCACCCATCGCCATGCCGCCTCGACCTCGTCGCCGCGCATGAACAGGGTTTGATCGCCCCGAATAACGTCCATAATCAGCCGCTCATAGGCGTCAGGCACATGGATATCTTCGGCGACATGGTCGCCAAAGGTCATATCAAGCGGCACTTCCATAAAGCGCAAACCGCCGGGGCCGGGTTCTTTGATGGTCATGCGCAAGGTAATACCGTCGTCTGGTTGCAAACGAATGACCAAAGCATTGCCTTTTTGTTCTTCGCGGTTCTTAAAAATCGCGTGCGGGACGTCTTTGAACATCACCGCAATTTCAGAACAGCGCGCGCTTAACATTTTGCCGGTCCGCATATAAATCGGCACACCCGCCCAGCGCCAGTTTGAAATACTGGCCTTCAACGCCACAAAACTAGCGGTCTTGCTTGACGCATTGTCAACGTCCGCCAAATAGCCCGCTGTATCATCGCCAGCCCCATACTGACCGCGCGCGGTTTCGTTGATTGACACGGCGTCAAGCGCGCGAATGACCTTTAGTTTTTCATCCCGCACCGCGTCGGGTTCATAGTCTGCGGGCGGCTCCATCGTGGTCAGGCACAACAGCTGCATCAAGTGATTTTGCACCATGTCACGCATGGCGCCGGATTTGTCGTAATAGGCCCCCCGCCCTTCGACACCGATGCTTTCGGCCACTGTGATCTGGATGTGATCCACGTGTCGCGCGTTCCAAACCGGTTCAAACAATGAGTTGGCAAAACGCAGAACCATCAGATTTTGCACGGTTTCTTTGCCCAAGTAGTGGTCAATGCGATAAATCTGACGTTCTTGAAAACAGCGGCCCA
>CAZBBZ010000199.1:0-5594 GCA_964489925.1 uncultured Rhodobacterales bacterium | reverse complement strand
ATAGTCCTGGCCATCGGAAGGCCCGCCATATCGATAAATTCGCTTTGACAAAAACTGATCCCAGCCTCTGGCCTATTTTCAAGCTGTTTGACCTGCTTGGCCAGTTTATCGGGGGTCCAAATATCGTCAGCATCAAGCAACGCTATAAAGTCACCCTTTGCCCGCTCAATGCCCTTGTTGCGGGCAAGCGCTGCGCCTTGATTTGTCCCCGTAATGACCTTGATACGCGGATCATCAAATGCCTTTAACAACGCAAGTGACCCATCCGTACTTCCGTCATCAACGACGAGCGCTTCCCAATCGGTAAAAGTTTGCGCAACCACACTTGAAAGCGTTTCGACAATGAAGCGTTCGGCATTGTAAACAGGAATGACAATTGAGACTTTTGGCACGAGCTCAATACCCGTCTTGCCAGGTCTTACGGTTCGACCAAACCGCAGTCCAAGTTTGCGCTTGTTCTTTTGCGCCGCGCTTTCCCAAAAGAGTGGCAATCCGGTAGCTATTTTGTCTGCTAAGCGGTGTCAGAAACAGAAATAGCTGTGCCAATCTGCGCTCAATTCCTGTCATCTGCCGCTCGATAAGGGTTCTTTTCGCCCGTAGCATGTGTTCCCACATATTCGAGCGCATTTTGTAAGACTTGCCCATTAGGTGAACCACTTCCGCACTGGCGGTGATCTTTGGTTGATATCCCATCTTTCGGGCGCGATGGCACAAGTCAGCTTCCTCGCCGTACATGAAAAAGGCTTCGTCAAACCCGCCCAAGGCCTGCCAAAGATCGCGGCGGATTAGAAACGCGCAGCCCGAAACATTATCGACGTCGCGATCACTGTCGCGTTGCCAGCCTGCATATTCTTCCGGGTTGAAGACGGGGCTTTTGTCAAACGCACGGGACAGACCCGACAAGCTACAAAACAGCGACCATGCAGACATATCACCAAAACAACTAAATGGATTAAGACTGCCATCCTCAAACACTGTGCGCATACCCCAAATCCCCGCATCGGGATGCTTGTTGGCAAACTCAAGCACGCGCTCAACAGCGCGGTCTAGAACAATCGTATCTGTATTGAGCAAAAATATGTAAGTCGTGGTTCCCTGATTTGCAGCCAAATTGTTCGCGGCTGCAAATCCGAGATTTGTCGCAGATTTAGTGATGCGAAGCTCGGGGAATTTGGTCTCAAATTCCGCGACCGATCCATCCTCGGACGCATTGTCGACCAGTGTTGTTTCGATCAAGTCTGGGTTTGTTTGCTCGAACAGAGAATGAAGACAACGCGTTGTCATCTCCTTCGTATTGTAATTCACCAATATGACTTGAACGTCTTTATCAATCACAACCCGACCACGCCTTTATCCAAAACAAACCAACAAAAACGGCTTAACTATTACGCCATTCACAGTTGAATATTTCATGGCACCACGCGCTTTGCCAGTTGGTGGCGCAAGACTTTTGCCGTTAGTTGCAATCACAAATGAATTGAGGCTGTTTCCCATAGACTCCGATAGACCCCGCACAGTGATTGTGTAAGGTCACCCGAAATATCGGCGGCAGGGAAAGATGGGAACTGAAAGCGATATAATTGGCGAAGAATGGGCCCAACGCGCAGCAGAGCTTGCAGACTGGGCGATGGATCGGCTCGTCAATCGCAAAGATGTCTGGGGACAATACTCTGTATTGACGCCCGCTGAACGTCGTCGCTCCGGCAAGACTTATAAGGCAATGACCTTGCCGATGAAGGACAAACGCGGGCCGGACATGGTCACGCTTGATAAGCTGACCCGTCATTTTGCAAGCCGCCCTCGTCGCAAGCCACAACTGATTGGCCTACATGCCAAATCACAAGACGTTACCAGCCGCTGGTTCGCGATTGATATTGATCTTCACGACGAAAGCGCAGCTATGGCGGAAGACCATGCGCGGCGTAATTTGAACGGGGCGCTTGGCTGGTGTCAGGCGCTTCAGAAAGCTGGTTACGATCCGCTGTTGTTCAACTCTAACGGCTATGGCGGCTTTCACATATGGGTGCTTTTGGCAGAGCCTGCGCCAACTGAGGCGGTATTTGCCTATGTGAAGTCTATTGTGTCCGAGTGGCAAGCCGCCGGCTTGGAGGAAGAACCCGAAACATTCCCCAAACGCGTTAAGGACGAAAGCATCGGATCATGGTTCCGCCTGCCCGGTTTGCATCACAGTCGCGAGTTGTATTCATCGCTTTGGTCTTGGGATGAATGGCTCGAAGATCCTTGGCTGAAAGGTCATGCCGCGATTGATGCCATGCTCGACGCGATACCCGGCCCACCGCCCCCTACGGTAAAGGACGTGGATGTTGCGGCCCCGCGCAAAACCATCCGTGGTGGCGATCGCGGCTATGAACGGACGTCTAAACCAAAGGTTTGCGTCGATTTAGACGGTGTGCTTGCCGAACCGATCAGCGGCAAAATGACCGAGATTGGCCCACCAGTATCAGGCGCCCTTGAGTTTATGCGCAGTTTAGAAGACCGCGCTGACATCATCATTCTAACCGCAAGACTTGCGACAGGTGGCAAAACGCTGCGCGAGCGCGAAGCGGCGATTGAGGCATGGTTGAAAGCCCACAACATCCCCTACACTACGATTCACACAGGCGCGGGAAAACCTGTCGCCCATGCCTATGTGGATGACCGCGCTGTCACGTGCCGCCCACTCGATGATGGCCCAGCCGCCTTTGACGCCGCATTGTCGGCGATTGCAGATTTGACCAAGGAGTAACCCCATGCCGCGCAGCCTGACATTTCAGTTTCAAAACGCGCACTTCGATTGCGAACTTATCAAGATTGATCGGACCAAGATTTACGGCAGCGTCGATATTGTCACGAAGGATCACGAAGGGGAAAAGACGGATTTGTTTTCGCTCGCCCGGGATGGTCGTACACTTATTGGACAAGGCGGGACCGGGTCGGGCTATGTAAACAAAGACGGATTCTGGGTCGAAAGCAATGAACGAATTCCAGTTGACGTTGAAGGCGACCCAGTTGAGCTGATTGAAAGCAGCTTTGATGCGCCGATCGTATTGAGTGAGATTGTTGATGAAGCAACGCTGCTCGATCATCCCACGCGGCTCGCTTACCATCTTGGGGCAGACGATGTGCCTGACGGGTTGCGCACGGCGCTAAAAGGCGGGGCGATCTATCATTTTGGGTTCTCTTATCGCGGCGGTCCTGTTGCTGATCCTGCGTTTCTATTGGCGGACATTGACGGCGATATCTGGATGCTGATTGGCAATGCCGCCGAGGTTGATTACCGCAATTTTAAGCAGGTCGCCGTATGCGCCGCGGCCGCGACTGACGAAGTCGAAGATGACAGCGAAGATGATAATTTCGACTTCGATATGCTTTAGGGTGAGGGTCTATTAATGCCAAATATCAACATATCAGATGATCGCGGCCGTGACGCGGTGGTCAAAGCCGAAAGCGTGCGCGCAAGGTCAGAAGTGCGCTACATCGGACCGCGTGGGCAAGCGGCCTATTCCCGTCGCATATTAAAGGCGACGGTGGAGCAGTCCTATGACGCGCTGATCGAGGCGCATAAGGACGATGAAGGCCTTGCCAATGCGATGGTTAAGGGCGACCCAGAAGTGGATATCGAACAAGTCGGCCAAACGCTTTGGGGGCTAAGCCGGGTCTATGTAAATCCAAAGGACGAGTTGGTGTATCGGGTCACCCAGACAGAGGTGGTGCGCAATCCAGACCGCTCTGTTCGTGAAAACCGTCCCCGTCGCCAGCTAGAAGCAAACGTCGACGAAGACATACCATTGACGTGGACCGGCACCACCATTCCCAAGGCCGAGGCCGTGCGTCGCTTTGTGTTTCGCACCAAACTGCAGATCGTGCATGTGAACGGTCTGACCTTTGATTTCCTTTACGACATGGCGAAAGACTTAGCCGAAAAGGATGCGATGATGGTCATGGGGGCGGGGCCAAACGGACGCGCACCGCTGGTGTTTCGGCGTGGCTCAACGCCCTATCGTGCTTTTTTGGAAGGGCGTGTTGAGGGCGACAGTTATATCTTATTGCTGCATCTTTCGAACCTTGAGATGAAGACGTTAAAGGACATCGAAGAATGACCCTTTTCGATAAAGAGGCTTTGAAAGCGTGGCCCGGCGGCTATCTGACTGGCACTTATGAAGCCTTGAACGAAGAAGGCTTGCTGGCCAAAGTGCGTATGCGCCGCCGCCAGCTTAGCCAAATGATGACAGCGCTGGATCCCGAAAGCGCAAAGCGCCGGATTCCCGAAGGCCAATACCAAATTAGCCGTAAAGTTGATGGCGAATTCACTTGTTTGATTTTGCAAGATGGCGAGGTTTGCACGCTAAACCCCGGCGGCACTTTGCGCGCTGGCGCGCCGTTTCATTTGGAAGCGGCTGCGCAGCTAAAGGGCATCAAGAATGCGCTGATTGGCGGGGAACTTTATGTCCAGCGCCCTGACGGTAAACGCCCGCGAGTACATGATGTTGTCCGTGTAGCGCGCAAGCCTGTGGATGCCGAAGAAGTTGGGCAACTCGCCTTTGCCGTATTCAATATTTATGAATTGGATGGTGTCGATCTGTCGCTCAACTACGATGAAAGCCTCGCTAAGATGCAGGAGTTGTTTGAGGGCGGCACCCGTGTGCATCCGGTCGAAACTATTGCGGGCGATGGCCCGAGAGCGGTTCTGAAACAATTCAAAGAGTGGGTTTTGGAAGACGGCGAAGAAGGTGTCGTTGCCCGCTCACCGACGGCAGGCGTGTTTAAGGTCAAACCGCGCCATTCATTGGATTTGGCAGTGGTTGGGTTTTCAGAAGGTATGGAAGACCGTGCAGGCATGGTTCATGACTTGCTTTGCGGCATTGTACGCCCCTCTGGTCGGTTTCAACTCTTGACCAAAGTAGGCGGTGGGTTTTCCGATGAAGAGCGATTGAAGCTGTTCAAGGATCTCTCCGAACGTGTGGTCGAAAGCGATTACCGCGAAGTAAACAGCGACCGGGTTGCTTATCAAATGATTGAGCCGGGGGTTGTGATCGAAACCGAATGTCTTGATCTGATCTCACGTACCAGTCGCGACAACACCATTGAAAAGATGATCCTTGAATGGAACGGTGACAGTTGGGAAGGGGTACGACGCCTACCGCTTGCGTCAGTTCTGTCGCCGCAATTCATCCGCTTGCGGGACGACAAAGAAGCGGTGCCGGAGGACACCGGCTTGAACCAACTTGCTACGATTGTCGATATTCCTGACATTGATCGCGTCGCTAAAGAAGTTGCTTTGCCAGCGTCAAAAGTGATCGCTCGCGCGGTCGCCACCAAGACCGCCAAAGAAAAGACGATGGTTCGTAAGGTGCTGGTTATCAAAACCAACAAAGACGATGTTAGCAAAGATTTTCCCGCCTATGTCCTGTCAATTACAGACTTCAGCCCTAACCGCGCCACCAAACTGCAAACGGCAGTAAAAGTTTCGGTCGACAAAGACCAAATCATGGAGCTGTTCGAAGAGGCTAAGGCAGACAAGTTCAAAAAGGGCTGGACGGAAGCATGAAGATCGTCAGCTGGAACATCCTGCAAGGGGGTGGGCGACGGCTTGA
>CAZBBZ010000198.1:0-5597 GCA_964489925.1 uncultured Rhodobacterales bacterium | reverse complement strand
CGTTTTCAGGCGATGAAACCTTGCTGGAAGAAGCGGTTAAGAACCTGCTCGATAACGCGGTTTTGCACGGGGGGGCGCAACTGTCGCGCGTTCGCCTTGCGCTTTTTGTGAAACCCGGTTTTGCCGCCATTACGGTCCAAGACGACGGCCTTGGCATGTCAAAGGCGGACATCCCCCGCGCGCTGGAACGCTTTGGCCAGTTGTCTCCATCCGTGGGCAGTGGGCTGGGCCTGTCCATTGCCCATGCCGCCGCCACGCACCACGGCGGCAGCCTGTCACTGACCCCGCTTAACCCCGGCCTTTGCGTGGAATTGCGCTTGCCGCTGGTTTGACTTCCCCCCGTTTGATTGATACGACGCCCCTACCGTTGGGGTGCCCGATCACTTGGGCTGAGAATTGGCGAGAGCCATAAACCCATCGAACCTGATCCGGGCAATTCCGGCGGAGGGAACGGTTTTCAACACGAACACCAGTTGTCGCCCGCTCATGCCCTTTTGAACTGACAAAAGGACGTCACATGCGCACTCTATTCACCTTGGCAGCGGTTCTGCCATTCACGCTCGCGGCAAGCCTTGCCACGGCCCAAGATAAGCCAGAGCTGATCGTTTACACCTACGACAGCTTCGTGTCGGACTGGGGACCGGGCCCGGCGGTCGAAGCCGCTTTTGAAGAAACTTGTGGGTGCGATTTGCAGCTGATTGCCGTGGGCGATGGCGCGGGTATCGTGTCGCGCCTAAAACTAGAAGGCGCACGCACTGATGCGGACATCGTGCTGGGCTTGGACACAAACCTGACAGCCGATGCCACCGCGTCCGGTTTGATTGCCCCGCATGGCGTGAGCGCCGAGTTTGATCTGCCAATCGCCTGGGATGACGCAAACTTTCTGCCCTTTGATTGGGGCTATTTCGCCTTCGTCTATGATGAAACCAAACTAACCGATGCGCCCAATTCGTTTGAAGCGCTGATCGCCAGTGATCTGGACATCGTGATCCAAGATCCCCGTTCCTCCACCCCCGGTTTGGGCCTGATGATGTGGGTCGAAGCCGCCTATGGCCCGCGCGCTAGCGAAATCTGGGAAGGTCTGGCCCCGCGCATCGTCACCGTATCCAAAGGTTGGAGCGAAGCTTACGGCATGTTCCTTGAAGGCGAAGCGGACATGGTTTTGTCCTACACCACGTCGCCAAGCTACCACATCATCGCCGAAGAAGACGCGACCAAAAAAGCGGCAACCTTTGAAGAAGGCCACTACATGCAGATCGAGGTTGCAGGCATCGTCGCCAGCACCGACCAGCCAGATTTGGCCGCGTCTTTCATGGAATTTATGGTGTCGGACAGTTTCCAATCCATCATTCCGACCACGAATTGGATGTACCCAAGTGTGATGCCAAGCGCAGGTGTGCCAGACGCCTTTGCCAAGCCAATCGCCGATGACAAAGCCCTTGTGATGTCCGCGGAGGATGCTGAGGCCGTCAAAGACGCGGCTTTGGGTCGTTGGTTGGCCGCCCTGTCGAAGTAAGGCTTTGAACGTGGGTCGCAGCGCATGATAAAACTCGGACAAGGCGCGCTGGCATTGCTGGCGCTCCTTGTGATCGGCGCGCTGATCGCTGTGCTGACGCGCGCGACCTGGCCCATCACTCTTGGCCCCGGCGACGGGGCCGCCATCCGCTTTACGCTTTTACAATCCGTCTGGTCTGCGCTCATCAGCCTCGCGCTGGCCATCCCCTTAGCCCGCGCGCTCGCCCGGCGCAGCTTTCCCGGACGCGGGCTTTTGCTGCTCGCCCTTGGCGCCCCCTTTATACTGCCCGTCATTGTCGCCGTCTTTGGCCTGCTCGCCGTCTGGGGCCGCTCTGGTGTGGCCAGTGATATCCTGCTCGCCCTTGGCCTGCCGCGCCTCGACATTTACGGCTTCCAAGGCGTCGTGCTGGCCCATGTGTTCTTTAACCTACCGCTCGCCACCCGCCTGATCCTTCAGGGGTGGAGCGTCATTCCAGCCGAACATTTCCGCCTTGCCGCCCAGCTTGGCTTTACCCGCTGGCACAGCTTTTTGCGGCTCGAAGCGCCCATGCTAAAAGAGGTGCTACCCGGCGCGTTCGTTCTAATATTTATCCTCTGTTCCACCAGTTTCGCCACGGTCCTTGCCCTTGGTGGCGGGCCGAAAGCCACCAGCGTGGAACTTGCGATTTATTCCGCCATCCGCTTTGATTTTGACCTCGGGCGCGCGGCCATGCTCGCCATCATCCAAATCGCGCTTACTGGCGTGGCGGCAGCCCTATTGCTCGCCTTGGGCCGCCCCGTCGATTTGGGTCGCGGCTTAGGGGCCGCACGCGTGGTCTGGACCGCTGGCCCGAAATGGATGGATGCTGTCGTCATTGGACTGGCAGCCCTGTTCCTGTTCTTACCGCTCGCCGCCGTTGCGTGGCGGGGCATCGCGGGGCTTGCGGCACTCGATTTTCCAGCCCTTGCCCAAGCCACAACCATGTCACTACAAATCACTGCCCTGTCGACCCTGATCGCCGTCTTGGGCGGGGTCAGCATCGCTGCCTTTGCCGCCCGGTCCCGCGCAAGCTGGTTGGTCGAGGTCACCGCCACCCTTGTGCTGATCGTCTCGCCCTTTGTGCTTGGCACGGGGCTGTTCATCGCCCTCAATCCCGTGGTCGATCCCTTCGCCCTCGCCCTGCCGCTCACAGCGCTTGTGAACGCCGCCCTTAGCATCCCGTTTTGCGTGCGCATCCTTGTGCCCGCCTTTAAGCGGGTCGATCGTGGGTACACACGCCTTGCCAGTAATCTTGGCATGAGCGCGCGGGATCAAGCGCGCTTGGTCCTCTGGCCTGCCATTCGCGCGCCCCTTGGGTTTGCCGCAGGGATTGCGGCGGCGTTTTCCATGGGTGATCTTGGCGTTATCGCGCTTTTTGCGCCCGTTGACGGCGCCACTTTGCCGCTGCTGATGTACCGCCTAATGGGGGCGTATCAGATGGATGCGGCGGCGGCCGTTGCGCTGATCCTTGTGGCGCTTAGTTTCGGCCTGTTTGCCATGCTAGATTGGGGAGGTCGCCGTGGGCGTCACTTGTGAAAACCTAGAACTGGCGCGCGGCGCGTTTCGCCTGTCCGTTGATCTGTCCTTGCCCAAAGGCGCGTCGCTCGCGCTGATCGGGCCATCGGGGTCTGGCAAATCGCTGTTCTTGGGCGGCTTGGCGGGGTTTGACGAAGTGACACGCGGGCGCATCATGCTGAACGGTGCTGACGTGACAAACGCTCCTGCACAAGAGCGACCGGTGTCGATGATGTTTCAGGACCACAACCTGTTTCCCCACCTCACAGCGGCCCAAAACATCGGTCTGGGCCGTAATCCGGGCCTGCGCCTGAACACAGCGGACCATGAGGCCGTGACCCAAGCGTTGCAATCGGTTGAGCTGAACGATCTGGGAACGCGCTATCCAAGCGATTTATCCGGTGGCCAGCAAAGCCGCGTTGCCCTTGCCCGCGCGCTTGTGCGCGATCGCCCCATTCTGCTGCTAGATGAGCCCTTCGCTGCCCTTGGTCCCGGATTGCGCCGGGACATGCTGGCTTTGGTGGACGCCGTGACACGGCGAAATGCCACCACAGTGATCTATGTCACCCATGATCCAAAAGAAGCAGAACGCGCGGATTTCGCGGCCTTTGTTGGTAATGGCTCTATCACCACGCCAGCCCCGGTGGATGCGTTTTTTGCAGCCCCCCCAAAGGCGCTAAAAGACTACCTTTAGCGCCCCTTATCAGACCCGTTTTAGGCGTTCAGATCATCAATGCCCGCTTGCAGGCGATAAATGTCGTCCATGTTCACGCTAAACACATCCGTGCGGCCAAGGCTGTCGTTGGTCACATCGCTATCGCGACCCTCAATCGAGCCTTGATCGGCGGCAACAAACTCAAACCCATCGGCCAGTTGGAACTCTAGCAGATAATCGCCAAAGGCCACGTCATCAAAGCGATAACTTCCCACGCCAGAGGTGGCGGTCGTCGCGACCTCGTTCAGATCGCTATCAAGCAGGCGCACCAAAACACCAGCGGCAAGATCATCGCCCTCGCTATAGATCGCATCCCCGTCATTGTCGTCAAAGACATAACCGCGCAGCGCCCCAAAAAGTTCCACATCCGGGGCAGGGGTGACGCCCGCTTGAAAGCGGTAAATGTCTTCGCTGTTGATCGTGAACATTTCCGTTGTGCCTGTGGCATCATTGGTCACATCGCTGTCACGTCCCTCGATTGACCCTTGGTCTGCGGCCACAAACTGCAACCCATCGCCGATTTGGAACTCCAGCGCGTAGTCACCAAACAGAACGTCATCAAAACGGTAAAGCCCGCTTGCATTGGTGGTCGTGCTGGCAACCTCTCCATCCTCATTGCGCAAAACGACGCTAATCCCGGCTTGCAGCATATCGCCGTCATCAAACACCGCATTGCCGTTCGCATCACTAAAGACATAGCCGCGCAGCGCGCCAAACATATCGAAACTACCGTCATCAAAGAGGCCCGCTTGCAGGCGCGTGATCTCTGCGCTGTTGATGGTGAATAGATCGGTGGTCCCGGCACTCAGATCGGTCACATCACTATCGCGCCCTTCAATCGCGCCTTGATCGGCTGCGACAAAGGCTTGCGCCTCGGCGATTTGAACGTCCAGATAGTAATCGCCATAAGCCACATCATCGAACTTGAAGATGCCAAAAGCATTGCTGGTGCTGCTCGCGACCGCCTCCCCGCTTACATCGCGCAATATCACTTCTGTCCCTTGTGCCAGCGCGTCACCTTCGCCGTAAACATCATCGCGCGCGGTGTCGTTAAACACATAGCCCCGGATCGCGCCAAATTGGGTTGGCTGCGTGTCCGAAACCCCATTCACCGTGACCCGCACCAGTTGCGCGTCCTGATCGCCATTGGCGTTTTGCGCGGTATATAGAAACTTGTCTTGCGCGCTTTGCCCATCGCTTAGATCATCAAAAGCGCCGTTGGGATCATAGGCAAAATTGCCATCCGTTCCAAAACTCACCACCGCGCCAGAGGTCAGCGTTACAGGCCCACCCGCTTGCCCTTCAACAGCCGCGATACTTAGCGCCTCGCCCCGCGCATCTAGGTCCGCGCCATTGCCGTTGTCGGCAAACAGATTGCCCGTCACGCGCGCGTTTTCATTGACCGTAAACGCATCTGGCCGCGCCTCGACCCCTTGGGCGTCGTTTTCAAAATAGCCATCAAATTCAAGGATACGCACAGATTGCGCCTTGCCACCCCCGCCAGACGCGGCAGTAAATGCCAAATGCGCCGCCGTTTCGCCAAAGTCTTGGCCCGGCAAATCCCGCGTGATTGCGTCAATCAGAACCCCGTCAAAGGTATAGCTTAAGGTGTTGATCGAGGCATCCCAGATCACTTCCACCTCATGCCAGTCGCCATCATCATAATTGGTCGGCTCTTGAGGCTGGCCATAGGCGTTGCGTGTGAACCCATCCACGCTAAAGAACGTCGTATGTTGTCCCGGCGTTTCCGGGCTGTCCCCTTGCACATCGAATTCAATACCAAAGCCGTTTTCAATCCCCAAAGCCCCCAAACCCGACGCCGCCGTGCCAGTC
>CAZBBZ010000197.1:0-5610 GCA_964489925.1 uncultured Rhodobacterales bacterium | reverse complement strand
TCATTCTACGTCAACCTTGGCCAAGCACCAGAGGCCGTGACACGGGCAATCGGCAACCTCGACACCTCGCCTATGATGATCCTGATTATCCTCTTGGTGTTCTATTTGCTGCTCGGCGCGGTCATGGACAGCTTTGCGGTCATGGTCATCACCGTGCCTGTGGTGACACCGCTTGTAACCGGGCTTGGCTTTGACATCTTCCACTGGGGCATCTTGATGCTGGTCGTGGTGGAAATCGGGCTGATCACGCCGCCCTTTGGTATCAATCTCTTTGTGCTCAAAAGCCTGCAACCCGACCAACCCATTGGCCGCGTGATGAAAGGTGTTCTGCCGTTCATCGCAGCTGACATCGTCAAACTCGCCCTGCTGGTCGCTTTCCCGGCCATCGTGATGTGGTTGCCCTCAACAATGCGCTAGACACCAATCAAGACGGGAAAACAGGCGCTACCGCGCGCAATTGATAAAATGACGCAGCCCTGTCGCTTTTTATGTCTTGCCAGGCGGCGTCTTTATAGCGGATGTAAAACCCACAAAGGGCGCTTGCGCCCCTCCCATTTTACGCCACCGCGAGCCTCGTTATGGATGAGCCAAACAGCCCCACAACATCACCCAATGCACCCGCCGGTACACCCGCGCCGGATGCCGCCGAGGACGTGACCCGCCTCGTCGATGATCCGGATATGTTTTACCTGCTGCGCGAGTTTGACACGCTGTATCGCCACGGCTCTGCCGGGGGCAGCAAGTTGATCCGTGGCCACCGCAAACGGGTGCGCGACACACTATCGGCAACCTTGGCTAAAAACCCCGTGGTTTCTTATCAACCGCCCGTCCTGAAACCCGTGACCGCGCATTTGCCCCGCTCCCTTGATCTAGGCGAACGCGCCGCTCTTGAAAGTCTGGCCCAAGCCATGCGCGCCGTGCGCAAACGGCTGGTCTGGGAATACGGTTATGAACGGGTGCCAAAGGCGCTGGAACGCAAATACGCCTATTGCGAGGTTTTGGGCCCGCGCGGTCCGGTCCCTTGCGATAACCTGATCTTGGGCTTTGTGCTGTTTGCACCCGGCACGACCTACCCCCAGCACAGCCATCAAGGGATCGAGGAAAGCTATATCTCGATCTCTGGCGCATGGTCGGAAAACAACACCGCCGTCTATGCCCCCGGCTCGCTGATCCTCAACCGCCCCGAAGAAGAACACCGGATCACCACCGGGCCAAATGATCCCTGCCTCTTGGCCTATGCTTGGGTCGGGGAGCCGGGCATTTTGGCCGAACCGGGCATGAAGCTATCGGCCAAGCGGCGGCGTAAGTGAGTTGCGCTTAATCGTCGTCAGCACATCTCCGCGTTAAACCAGTTTGAACCAAAAAAGGGCCACCCTTTCAGGCAGCCCTTTTCCACTCGGTTCAAATCAAATCACTTGGCCGCTTCAAGCTGTATCAACAGCTCATCCACCAAGGGCTGACCGCCGGGAAACGCTTCGGCAAAACTGCCAAGGATTTCGTCGCCAACATAGCCAATAATGCCTTGCACCTCTTCGGGTGACATTGCGCTATATGTATGACCTTCGGTGTTGATGATCATCTGCTTGGCGCCTTCGTTCCAATCGTCGACAAACGCCCCAAGCTCACGCGACGTCTCACAAGTCGAGTTCGCGTCAATCGCCGCTTTCGCCTCTGCGGACAGGCCATTGTAAGTCGCCTCTGTCATAAAGACCGTACCAAGCGCCCCGCCCAGCGGCGCGTCATAGTGGTGATTAAGCACATCCCCCAGTTGGAACGCCGGAAACGCGGTGAAACTTGTGACCATGGCGTCAGCCGTACCCCGTTGAAGCGCTTCATAAGCCTCTGTCAGGTTCACAGACAGCGGCGTACCCTCGTTGCCTTTCGTGATCTCAACCGATGGGGGCGAGGTCGCGATGACATTCAGGCCCTTCATGCTTTCCAAGCCAGCCTCGATGGGGGTTTCAGTTGTGTGGAAGCCCGACTGCGGGAACGTTGCGAATAAAACCGGCTTCAGCCCTTCGTAATCCGCACCAAACACGCCCTTTTCATACATGCGGCAAGCGGCCAGCGACCCCTGAGCAGAGCTTTCCACAAAGAACGGGATCGTCATGACCAGCGAATTGGTGAATTTGCCGGGATTAAACACCGACATGCCCCAAGACATATCAACGACACCATCAACCACGCGGTCGTAAAAATTGGTGTGGTTGGCCAAGGTCGGCCCATGGCGCAAGTCAAGTTCCAACGCGCCACCAGATTCAGCGTTCACCTTTTCAACCCATTGCTCAAAGAAACGGTTGATCGGCACAGGCTCGACATTCGTGCTTGCAAACACAAGCGTATCAGCAGATGCCGCCAGAGGCATCAGCGCCGCCGAAAGTGTTGTCGCAAACGCCGTCGAAAGTGTTGTCGAACACAAAACAATTGCGGTCTTTAAGTTCATTTGTAAGTCCTCCCAAGACAGGCTGATTTCCAGCTCGAGGACAGATTAGCGACAGTTTATGAATTGAAAAAATTGATTTTATGAAGCGGCTTCATTGATACGCTGAATTTATGCCCAAGAGCGAGCAAAGGTTTATCCCCCAACCTTTTGCGGCGGATAAAGCTCTCTCATGGACACCGTACGCCCGTTGTCTTGCACAAGACGCACATGATGACGGCGCAACTCGCGCGGCTCATCAACACCGCAAGAATGAGCGATGACTTCCACCTCTTTGATGATCCCCTTGGCATAGGCCGCCACATTGTCGGCCTTGGTCGCTGGCACCAAACCTTTTTGCAGCCGCTCATTATGCGTGGTGATCCCCGTGGGGCAGGTGTTCTTGTTGCACTTCATCGCTTGGATGCAGCCAAGACTAAACATAAAGCCCCGCGCGGACACCACGAAATCCGCCCCCGTCGCAATCGCCCACGCCACATCACCGGGCACCATCAATTTGCCCGACACAATCAAACGCACCCGATCGCGCAACCCAAAGCGCGCCAAAAGATCCGCAACCATCGGCAGGCTTTCCCGGATCGGCAACCCCACCAAATCCATCAAAGGCATCGGCGCTGCCCCGGTGCCCCCATCCCCGCTATCAATGGTGATGAAATCCGGCGCATGGGTCGCGCCCTTGGCCATCAAATCTTCCAAAAACCGCTCCAGCGGGCCAATATCACCAATCACGGTCTTAAACCCAACAGGCTTGCCCGTGACCTTGCGGATATGATCCAGCATCCCGATCAGCTCATCATTATTGGCAACATCCGCATGTCGATTGGGCGAAATGCTCGCCTCGCCCACCTTGATGCCGCGCACCCGCGCGATTTCCGGCGTGACTTTCTCGGCAGGCAAAATGCCCCCCTTACCGGGCTTGGCCCCTTGCGCCATTTTCAACTCGAACATCTTAACCTGAGGATGCGCGGCAACCTCGCGCAGCTTTTCATCACTCAGCGACCCATCCAAATTGCGCACGCCATATTTCGCCGTGCCAATCTGATAAACAATATCGCAGCCACCACTTAAATGATGATCGCTCAAACCGCCCTCGCCCGTGTTCATCCACACCCCGCATTTGGCCGCCCCCTTGGACAAGGCCTGCACCGCAGGTGCGGACAGCGAGCCATAACTCATGCCCGAAATGTTGAAAAACGACGGCGCCGCATAAGGCGTTTTGCAATAGGGACCAATTTCCAGCGGCTTTGTCTCCGCCTTGTCGGTTTCCAAGGGCGGAAACGGCGCGTTCACAAAAATCGGCGTGCCCGGCACATTCAAATTACGGGTCGAGCCAAACGCCACCGTGTTCGACTTGCCCGAAGACGCCCGGCTCACCCAATTCCGCTGCGCCCGGTTGAACGGCATTTCTTCCCGGTCCATGGCGAAAAAATACTGCCGGAAAAATTCGCCAAGCTCAGAAAAGATATGCCGGAAACGGCCAATCACCGGATAGTTCCGTCGGATCGCATCCTCGGTCTGACGCCGATCAATCACGAACAGCACCAACCCCAGCAGAACCGCAAGCCCAATGCCAAAAACAAACAGTGTCGCTAAAATCTGTAACGCCGCGCCAATCGTGCTCATCAACCACATGGGTTCGCTCCTTAGAAGTTTGAACCGCTCTTAAAACACATCGCGCGCCGATCAACACATAAATAGCGCGTGAATACCCGCATCTATTTCAGGTAAGCGGCCAAATCCTGAAACATTTCCCACCCGCGTTTCAACTGAACGTGATTTGAAATTTATCACCCCCCTCGGCTTAGGGCGATTTGCGCCAAGTCAAACGAATTTGTCCTAAAATTTAGCTGATCCAACCCTCATGCGGCGGCGTAATCCCCTCAATAACCGGGCTGACCAGATGCTGGCTTGTCCGACCCCCAACCCGCATCCCCGCGCGCAAGCCGCAAAAGGGACGCGCCAACCCAAAACAAGGATGACACCCATGCTAAAGAACTTCTTCGCCGCCACCGCCACAACCCTGCTGATCGCCACCCCATCATGGGCCGCCGATATCGTTGACACCGCCGTAGGCGCAGGCACCTTCAACACGCTCGTCGCCGCCGTACAAGCCGCCGACCTCGTAGACGCGCTCAAAGGCGACGGCCCCTTCACCGTCTTTGCCCCCACCGACGAAGCCTTCGCCGCCCTGCCAGAAGGCACCGTTGAAACCCTGCTATTGCCCGAAAACAAAGACCAACTCGTCGCCGTGCTCACCTACCACGTGATCCCGGGCAAGGTCATGGCCGGTGACATCGCAGGAAAACAAATGATGGTCGAAACCCTGCAAGGCTCCAGCATCGACGTGAACGCAACCAACGGCGTAATGATCGACGGCGCCAGCGTCGTCACCGCCGATATCGAGGCGGACAACGGCGTCATCCACGTCATCGACGCGGTGATCTTGCCGAAATAAAACACCTTCCAAAGGCCCGCGCAAACCCAAACGCGGGCCTTTTCCGACCCCCCAAGGGCACGCACGCAACGCCCCCTAGACCAAAACCAGTTTAACAAATACCCTACGCCCATTGTGCGAGGGATATTGTAAGTGCCGTTTTTCGATCTCATCAAAACCATTGGCTGGCCGTTCGCCTATTTTTCCGCGATTTTCGGCGTGTTCTTCTGGATCTACCGCGATCTGGAAAACAGCCCCCAATCCCTAAAAATCGTCAGCAACCGCCTGCGCAATAGCCGCACGGAATACCGCAACGCCATCACCCGTTGCCTCGATTGGGTCGACGACAAGCTCTCCGCCCAAGAAATCACGCTCTTCCCCCGCAACAGCCACCGTGTGAATTGGAGCCTCGGCTTGCTGGGCTTCAGCCTTGTACTGGCACTGGCCTACCCGCTTTTCAGCCTGATCGGAAATTGGGTGGGAACAGGGCTGGGCGAGGTTGGCGGGCTGACCGTTATCCCAGACGAACCACGCGCTTGGCGACGCATTACAACCATCATCGCTTTGGTTCTAGCTGTTCTGTTGTACTTGGCGGCCATTAGACTGGCAGCCGCTGCTGGACACGCTTGGAAAAAGGGCCAGTGGCCTCTGAGTATTGGTTTGTGGATCGCAGTCGCATTTGCATTCGCAGGCGCAGGCGCAGTCGCAGTCGCAGTCGCAATCATAGTCGCAATCG
>CAZBBZ010000196.1:0-5624 GCA_964489925.1 uncultured Rhodobacterales bacterium | reverse complement strand
CAGTTGGTCGATCATGAACATGCAGCGCTATTCGACAGAGCTTTATGCGCGGCTTGGAGATGAAGTCGATTACCCGATGAATTACCATCAGACCGGATCAATCCGCATTGCCCATACCAAAGAGCGGGTGCAGGAGTTTAAGCGCGCCTGTTCCATGGGCCGCTATCAGGGCATCGACATGAAGATGATGACAGCGGATGAGGCGAAGGCAAAATCCCCCTTCCTTGAGACCCACGATATGGCGGGCGCTTTGTGGGACCCGACGGATGGCGATATTGACCCGGCGCAGCTGACCCAAGCCTTGGCCAAGGGCGCGCGGGATATGGGCGCAAAGATCATTCGGTTTTGTCCCGCGACAGGTGTGACGCAGTTGGACGATGGCTCTTGGATCGTTGCGACACCGAAAGGCGACATCGCATGTGACTATGTGGTGAATGCGGCCGGGTATTACGCGCAAGAGGTTGGCGAGTGGTTCAAACCCTACGGTGGGCGCACTGTGCCGATGATGGTCATGAGCCATCAGTATGTGCTGACCTCTCAGGTTCCAGAGGTAGAGGCCTGGTCCAAAGAGCACGGCGGCAAGCTGCCCTTGGTGCGTGATGTGGATGTGTCCTACTATCTGCGCCAAGAAAAACACGGCTTTAACATCGGTCCATATGAGCCGAACGGCAAGGCCCATTGGGTCGGCGAAGATGATCCAATGCCTGATGATTTCTCGTTCCAGCTTTACCCCGATGATCTGGACCGGATTGAGGATATCGTGGCGGATGCAATGGAGCGTGTGCCGCTGGCAGGCTCTGCGGGCATTGAGCGGATTATCAACGGTCCGATCCCCTATGCGCCTGATGGCTTGCCCCTGATCGGCCCTATGCCCGGCGTGAAAAACGCCTTTGAAGCTTGTGTCTTCACCTTCGGCATCGCGCAATCGGGTGGCGCGGGCAAGGTGCTGGCGGAATGGATCGTGGATGGTCAGACCGAGTGGGATATGTGGGCCGTCGATCCACGGCGCTACACGGATTATACGGATCAGGATTATTGCGATGTGAAGGGTTTGGAAGTTTATTGCAATGAATACGCCATGCACTTCCCCCATCACGAGTGGCCTGAAGGACGGGATAAAAAGCTGTCGGCGCTTCATTCGCGGCTACAGGATGCGGGCGCGGTGTTTGGCGCCTATAACGGTTGGGAACGGGCGAATTGGTTCGCGCAACCCGGTGACGACACGTCAGAGGAAGCGACCAAGACTTGGGATCGCAACGGCCCTTGGACCGCGCGGATCAAGGAAGAATGTGAAGCCGTGCGCGATCATTGCGGGATGCTGCCGATCACCGGGTTCTCGCGTTACTTGGTGACAGGTCCGGGGGCGAAGGACTGGGTGGATAGCCTGACCGCCAGCCGCCTGCCCTCACAGGGGCGCGTTGGCTTGGCCTATTTCCCTGACAGCCGGGGGCGTATTCTGACTGAAATGTCAGTGATGGTACATTCGGATGAGGAAGTGGGCTTTATCACTGCCGCAAGTGCCGAATGGCACGATCTGGAACTGCTGACGCGGCAAGCACCTGCGGGCATTGAAATCGGCTCTCATTCCCACGTTGCCGAATGTTTGCTTGTGACAGGTCCAAAGGCGCGGGACATTCTAGCGCCTTTGACGGCGGGCCATGACCTAAACGCGCCTTGGCTGACCTGTTCAATGGAAGGCACGGTTGCGGGCGTAGAATGTGCTCTACTTCGCGTTAGCTTTGCTGGCGAATTGGGATGGGAAATCCATGCGGGCGCGGATCAGACACCTGCAATTTGGGACGCGCTAATGGCTGCTGGCGTCAAACCCTTTGGCATGTACGCGCTTGACAGTTTGCGCCTTGAAAAAGGCTACCGCGCTTGGAAAGGTGATCTGTCGACGGATTACAGCCTTTTGGAAGGCGGGTTGGATCGTTTTGTGAAGCTCGACAAGCCAGCCGATTTCCCCGGCAAAGCCGCGCTTCTAAGCGAAAAGCAACGTGGGGTTTCGAAACGCTTTGTTACCCTGACGGTGGATGCGGGCGATGCGGATGCGCCTTATATGTCAACGATCTGGCATGACGGCGAAGTTGTGGGCGAGACCACCTCGGGCGGTTGGGGCTACCGCGTTAACAAATCCATTGCACTGGCCATGCTACGAGCCGACCTGACGAAACCGGGTACTGCGCTTGAAATCGACATTTTTGGTGAGCGCTGCAAAGCGATTGTGCAAGACGACCAACCGCTTTGGGACCCCCAAAACGAAAGGCTGCGTGCATGAACCTGCCCAGCAAAGCAATCGATATAATAGAGGCATGGCGTTTGGGATTTGTGGCGACGGTGGCCAGCGATGGCACGCCGAATGTATCGCCCAAAGGCACCTTCGTTGTGCTCAATGAACGCAATGTGGCCTTTGGCGAAATCGCCTCGCCCCATACGGTGGCCAATATCGCCCATCAAAAACAGGTCGAGGTGAACTTTGTCGATATGCTGTCGCGTCGCGGACTGCGTTTGCGCGGGGATGCCCAAGTGATCGCGCGCGATGATGAATGGTTCGACAAGCTGATGCCCAGTTTTGAGGGCTTGTGGGAAGATGCTTTGCTTGCCAAGTTTCGCGCGATTGTGATGATCGAAGTCGCGACCTTTCGCCAGCTGATCACGCCCGCCTATGATCTGGGCATGGAAGAGGTTGAATTCCGCGCCATGTGGAAACAAAAAATTGCAGATATGCCAACGGAGCTGGAACGTTAATGAAATTATCCAAGCGCATCACCACGCTCAACGGCGAGGGTGTAACCGATGACGGGTGGTCAGTTTGGTACCGTGCGCGCGACATGATTGCAGCCGGGCAAGACGTGACCCTTTTGTGCATCGGCGATCACGATATGCCGACCCCTGCCCCGATTATCGAGGCCACTAAAGCAGCACTTGATGCGCGCCAAACGAAATATGCGCCAGTGGATGGAATGTTGGAGTTGCGCGAAGCGATTGCAGCGCGGGTGCAAGCCCAAACAGGTGTTCAAACCGGCGCGAACAATGTGTTTGTTGCCAATGGCGGGCAAGGTGCGCTGTTTTCCGCATTGATGGCCGCTTGCGATCCGGGCGACGAGGTCACGATCGTTGACCCGTATTATGCGACATATCCAGCGACGGTTCACACGGCCTCGGCCAAGTTGAACATCTATAAAACAAGTCCAGATGCCGGGTTTCAGCCCGTTTATGAGGGTTTGAAGGCGGCGACGCAAAACAGCCGGGTTTTGCTGATTAACACGCCGAATAATCCAACTGGCGCGGTCTATTCGCGCGCCACGATGGAGGCGATTGCAAAAGTTTGTACTGAAAACGATCTGTGGGTGTTGTCCGATGAAGTTTACGACAGCCAAGTGCATGAAGGCGAACATATTTCGCCGCGGCAGGTTGAGGGACTGACAGATCGCACGGCGGTGATCGGATCCCTTTCAAAGAGTCATATTATGACAGGTTTTCGGCTTGGTTGGGTGGTCGCTCCCGAAGATTTCATCGCACCCCTAACCGATTTGGCCAATGCGACCACCTATGGCGCGTCCGGTTTCATTCAACAGGGGGCGCTCGCGGCTTTGACCAAAGCTGGAACGGCTGAAATTGAAGCGCGCCAGACCTATACAAGACGGCGCAACCTTGCGCTCAAGGTGCTAGCGGGCAGCAATGCGATCAAGCTGTCCCCGCCGGATGGGGCGATGTATGTGATGCTGGATATTCGCGCGACAGGTCTGTCGGGCTATGACTTTGCCCATGCTTTGATTGAAGAAGAACGCATTGCCTGTATGCCCGGTGAAAGCTTTGGCACGGCGGCGGCGGGGCATATTCGTGTGGCCATGACTGTGCCGGATGATGTCTTGGTCGAGGCTTTGGGGCGGGTGAATGAGTTTGCCGCCAAACTGGTTGCGGCGGCGGCATGAACATCCGCGACAACATCCACGGCCAATCCGCACTCAAGTATTGCAGAGACCATCATGCCTGATCTTCCCAACAAAGCCCGCGCCGTAATTATCGGGGGCGGTGTGATCGGCACGTCAGTTGCTTATCACCTGACCAAACTTGGCTGGCAGGACGTGGTGCTGTTGGAACGCAAAAAGCTGACCTCTGGCACCACTTGGCATGCGGCCGGGCTGGTCGCGCAGCTTCGGGCCAGCGCGAATATGACGAAGCTTGCGAAATATACCCAAGAGCTGATGATCTCGCTTGGTGAAGAAACTGGCGTGGAAACCGGGTTCAAACGCGTGGGCTCCATGACCGTGGCAAAGACCGCGGATCGGCTGGAAGAAATTCGCCGCCAAGCGTCCATGGCCCGCGCCTTTGGGGTCGAGGTCGAAGAAATTTCGCTCGGCGATGTGCAAGGGCGCTATCCGCATTTGAATACGGATGACCTGAAAGGCGCGGTCTATCTGCCCGGCGATGGTCAGGCGGACCCGGCAAATGTCGCCTTGGCCTTTGCTAAGGGCGCGCGCAATGGTGGCGCGCGGGTGGTTGAAAACGTCGCCGTTACGGGCATTTTGACCGAAGATGATGCGGCCAAGGGTGTCACTTGGGCGGGCGATGATGGCACGTCGGGTTCGATCAATGCGGATTACGTGGTGAATTGCGCGGGTATGTGGGCGCGCGAGGTTGGGTTGATGGCGGGCGTTTCGGTGCCACTGCAAGCCTGCGAACATTTTTACATCGTGACAGAACCAGTTGCGGGACTGACCCAACTGCCCGTACTGCGGGTGCCGGATGAATGCGCCTATTATAAAGAGGACGCGGGCAAAATGTTGCTGGGCGCGTTTGAGCCTGTTTCGAAACCTTGGGGGATGGATGGCATCCCGGCGGATTTCGAATTCGATCAACTGCCAGAGGACTTCGACCATTTTGAGCCGATCCTAGAGGCAGCTTGCGCGCGGATGCCATTGCTTGCCGAAGCGGGTATTCACACGTTTTTCAACGGTCCCGAAAGTTTCACGCCGGATGATGCTTATCACTTGGGCGAGGCGCCGAATTTGCGCAATTTCTTTGTGGCCGCAGGTTTTAATTCCATTGGCATTCAATCATCTGGCGGTGCGGGTTGGGCGCTCGCGGAATGGATGGACAAGGGCGCGCGCCCCTTTGATTTGGGCGATGTTGATATTGCGCGGATGCACCCGTTTCAGAACAACAAGCGCTATTTGGTGGACCGGGCAAGCGAAACCTTGGGTCTGCTTTACGCCGATCACTGGCCCTATCGTCAAAAGGCAACCGCGCGCGGTGTGCGGCGCTCGCCGTTTCACGAACAGCTAAAAGCGGCAGGTGCGGTTTTTGGCGAGTTGGCAGGCTGGGAGCGGGCGAATTGGATCGCCAATGACGGTCAAAGCCCGGCGTATGAATACGGCTGGGGGCGGCAGAATTGGTTTGAAAACCAAGCCGCCGAACACCGCGCGGTGCGCGAGAATGTGGGCATGTATGACATGTCGAGTTTTGGCAAACTGCGCGTTGAGGGGCCGGAGGCTTGCGCCTTTATGAACCAGGTATGCGGCGCACAGATGGATGTGGCGGTGGGCAAAATCGTCTATACGCAATTCCTGAACAACGCGGGCGGGATCGAGGCGGATGTGACCGTGAACCGCCTGTCTGAA
>CAZBBZ010000195.1:0-5723 GCA_964489925.1 uncultured Rhodobacterales bacterium | reverse complement strand
CGCGGGTGTCTGGGATCAGCGCAGCGGTGTTCTTACTGGCGTTCATTCTGGTTGGGTCCAGCATCATCAACTTGATCCCACTGGCTGCTCTAGTTGGTGTGATGTTCATGGTTGTGATCGGGACATTCGCTTGGAATTCGTTCCGCGTTATGCGCCTTGCTCCGCGCGCGGATAGTTTTGTGATTATTCTGGTAACGGTTGTCACAGTGCTGGAAGATTTGGCGATTGCGGTTGTTGTGGGCGTCATTGTGTCCTCGCTGGTTTATGCGTGGAACGCCGCGGCGCAAATTCGTGTGAAAACGCGCCCTTCCCTGACTGAAAAAGGCGCGCAGGTCTATGAACTTTCGGGACCACTGTTCTTTGGGTCGGCCACAAGTTTTTCAGAGCTTTTTGAGCCGAATGACGATCCAGATACGGTCATTTTGGATTTCGCGGATAGTCGGATCGTGGATCACAGCGCCTTGCAAGCGATTGAGGATGTGGCCGCGCGTTATCAAGAAACTGGCCGCAAGGTCATGCTGCGCCACCTAAGCCCGGATTGTCACCAGCTGCTTAGCAATGCGGGCCAGCTGATGGTCGATAGCGATGACGACCCGGATTACGGCGTTGCGGTGGATTACGACATCCGGCTGGGCGCGTTGGGTGGCGGGCACTAAGCCCCGCCTGCCCTTCTTTCGAAAGCCATCACTTGCCAAGCTTCCACGTGCCATCAGGTTCAAACGCGTGGAACGCAAAGGCAAATACCACCTCATGGGGCACGGGATCACCCGTCGCGGCGTCATATACACGAATGGTGCCGATATCGCGGCTTTTGGCGATCTCATTCTTATCCAGCGCGCTTGCTTGCCCCGCCGCCCAAGTGATGCGGTAGCCATCTTCTACCAGTTCTTGGGCAATGCGCAGACGTTCGAGCGGCCAAGCGTCTGCCCCGATGCGCAAGACGCGGCTCAGCGGCTCAATGTCGTGTGGCGGCATTTCACCGACGTATAGGAACGGACGCGCCGCGCTGTCATAGCCCAAATAGGGGTTTGCGCCATAATTGCGGTGATGCCCGCGCGGTTGCTGCATGACCAAACCTTCGGGGTTGCGTGCCTTGAACTCACCCATGCTTTCCATCCACCCCGGCATGGTGGTGAGCTTAGTGTTCACAAGGCTTCCAACAATCGAGGTGCCGTTAAACTGTTGCCACCAGCTTTCGGTTTGCCGATCATACATCACCATATCCGAATAGCGCAGCTTGCCAGACACGCCAAAGGTCAGCTCACCCGCATCGGTGCGCCCATCAAAGATGATCGCGGAGTTACACAACGGACAGAACGTCACCGTCACAGGAACGTCCCCGATGCGATCATTCACGATCTCGTGCCAAGTTAGGTAGCGGATCGGATAGGTGCGCGGCGCGTGGCCGTCTAATTCCAACGTAACCGTTGGTTCGGTGTCTGGAATTTTGATGCCTTCACTTGCAGGCAGAAACTCCGCGCCATCAAGGGCTGGAATCCCATCTTTTGGCGGACCACCAGACATGATTTGATTGAAATGTACCGTCGATTTTGAAAAATCGGTTTTCGTCCACTCATTCGGCCAATAGGCTGGAGCAGGCTGATCAATTAGTGCGGCATCTTGAGCCAATGCGCCGATTGATGCGCCAAAAGGCGTGGCTGCAATAATTACAGCAGATAGGGCGGCTTTGATGAACAAGGGAAATCTCCTAGCAACTTTGTGCAAGAGATTGACCGTGATCGAGGCCAAAAACCAGCCCCGGTCACGCATTGTTTATGACGCGTTAGGAAACGCGCATTGGCGATTTAGCGATCGCTTTTGATATAGGCCGAGGCGATATAGTCCGGATCGGCAACCGCACCGCTTTGACCAGCGCCAAGCTGAATGTCATGCACCACATCCATGCCGGAAATCACTTTGCCAACAACCGTATACTGACCATTCAAGGACGGGTATTCCGTGAACATGATAAAGAACTGCGAGTTCGCGCTGTTCGGGTCTTGCGACCGGGCCATGCCCACAATGCCTTCGACGTAAGGTTCGTCAGAAAACTCGGCGCCCACATCAGGCAACTCTGATCCGCCAAAGCCAGCACGACCTTCAGAAAAGACATCCCGTTTGCCATAAGCCACGTCACCGGTTTGGGCCATGAATCCTTCGATTACGCGATGAAACGCCACGTCGTCATAAGCACCTGCGCGGGTCAATTCCTTGATCCGTGCGGTGTGGTTTGGCGCTGTATCGGCCATCAATTCAATTTCGACAGTGCCATTGGCTTTGCCGGTCACTTCAAGCACCAGAACGTTTTGCACGTCCTGAGCCATCAAAGGAGCCGCCAACAAAATCGAAGAAACCGCCGCTAGAAAAACTCTACGAAACATCAGGTTAACCTCCTAAAGTGACTTTCACCATGTGATCGGGATCCGCAGGCGGTTCGCCGCGCGCGAGTGCGTCAACAAATTCCATACCGCTCGTGACACGTCCCCAAACGGTGTACTGGCCGTTCAAAAAATGCCCGTCGTCAAACATAATGAAAAATTGAGAATTTGCGCTGTTAGGTGCTGACGAACGCGCCATGCCGCAAACACCGCGATCAAACGGAAGCTTGGAAAATTCCGCTGGAATATCCGGCAATTGCGATCCGCCCGTGCCTGCGCGGCCTGGATTGTAGTTGTTGTCCTTGTTGGCGTGCTCAACATCACCGGTTTGCGCCATAAAGCCGTCAATCACCCGGTGAAACGTCACCCCGTCGTACTGACCATCAGCAGCAAGCGCTTTGATCTGCTCCACGTGTTTTGGGGCAACATCTGGAAGCATTTCAATGATCACGTCGCCGCTTTGCAGCTTAATTGTAAGGGTGTTGTCGGTGTCAGCCATTTTAGGGCACTTTCATTTGCTAGAGTTTGGCCCTGCTTATTCTGCAACTGTAAGAAGAGAAAGCAGCTTTATTTGCCTTGAGCGAACTTTTGTAACAGCGCGGCTTTCACTTTTTCGGGAACAAATTGACCAATATCACCGTTAAGGCGCGCAATTTCTTTTACCAGCCGACTGGCAATGGCCTGATGTTCCGCTTCAGCCATCAAAAACACCGTTTCTATCTCATGATCCATGGCTCGGTTCATACCGACCATCTGAAATTCGAACTCAAAATCCGAAACCGCGCGCAGGCCTCGGATGATTACAGCTGCCCCCACTTCATGGGCGCAATGGATCAACAGGTTCTCAAACGGGTGAACCACGATTTCCGTATTGGGTAGGTTCAGGTTATGCGCTTCGCGCGCAATCATTTCGACCCGTTCTTCAAGCGAAAACAATGGTCCTTTATCGCGATTAATCGCCACGCCGATGACGAGTTTGTCAAACAGCGACCCCGCCCGCTCAATAATGTCCAAATGACCATTGTGAACCGGGTCAAAGGTGCCGGGATAAAGACCTACGCGCATAACTGTCATTCCTGTTTTCGCTTATGCAACACAGGTGGTTGGCAGGCGTCAAGAGCGATAGGCGTTAGCTGTAGCCGCCAATCATATCGGTAAGGGCTGTATTTTCGTTTTCAACTTCTTCAATGCGCGCTTTGACCACATCACCAATAGAGATGACGCCGATCAATCTGGATTGATCCACCACCGGCATGTGACGAAACCGTCCGGTAGTCATGCGTTCTAGCACCGAAACAGCTGTGTCACCGGGGCTACAAGCCACCACGTTTTTGGTCATTAAATCGCCGACCGTGCCACTTAGGGCTTTTACGCCACTTTCGCCCAAGTCGCGCACAATATCCCGTTCCGAAAGGATGCCGTCCACACTGGCACCGTCGTTTGACACAATAAGCGCCCCAATACGGTGTTTTGAAAGCCGTGCAACGGCGGTTTCGATGCGTTCGTCTTTGGGCACAGTGATAATATTGCCCGACGGTTTTTGGGATAAAATCTGACTTACAATCATAGAGCTTAGACCTCTTTTGGTAAACTGTGAGCGGGGGTAGATTGTGCGCAGCCAAAAACAACCTGTCAATGAACCAGAATGAAATTCTATGAAATCACAAAAATTCAAGTGATTTTCGAGCCAAAATCTAACGAATTGTAAACGATTGTTAGTATCTTGTTAATGATCCCGACGATTTTCTTGAAACCGTCGCACCCTATTAACACCCCAGTTACGCCGAGGCGTTATGGCTTTGCTTAGCTTTAAGTTGAGGGATATCTTTTGTCGCTAGAACCAGACCACGCCGTTTCGAATGAGTTTGCCCTAAACGATCTGTTTTTTTCCCGCACGGATACGCGGGGGGTTATTCAGTCTGGTAATACAGTTTTTCAGCGCGTGTCAGAATTCGACTGGGCCGGTCTTTTGAATGCGCCACACAAAATTGTGCGCCACCCAGAAATGCCAAAAGGTGTGTTCCAGCTGATTTGGGATGCGTTAAAATCTGGGGAATCGACCGGCGGGTACATTCAAAACAAACGCAAAATTGGTGACCCATATTGGGTTTTTGCCTATATTACCCCGGTCGATGATGGCTATTTATCTGTCCGCCTAAAACCTACGTCCGATGCGTTTGAAAAGATTGGGCCGCTTTATAGCGACCTTTTGAAGTTTGAAGCCGATGACGGTGTAAAGCCTGAGCAGTCCAAGATACGTTTGGTCGAAATGTTGGATGATCTAGGTTTTGAAAGCTATCAGCAGTTCTTTCACCAGTCGCTCGTCAACGAATTGAATTCACGAAATTCGCTGCTAGGCTTGCCCCCCAATGGTCCGGTTCAACAACTCGCTAAAATTCTGGATACATGGAGCAAAGTCACCGAGCTTTGTGGAAAGATCAACGCCCGCTATACCGAAATTTCTGAGACCGCTCAAAACCTTCAAATTCAAGCTGTACGACTTGGGGAGCGGGGTAAATCGCTCGCGGTCATTGCGGAACAATTCCAACAAACCGCCACAGCACTCCAAAAATCCTTGTCTGAATTCTTGAATGAATCACAAGCGGTTACGTCTTACGTAGAAGAAAGCGCATTTGGTGCGGGGGCGTCACGGATATTGGATGAGTTGAGGTTAGAATTTGATGTTCAATCACTTCTTCCAGACGAAACTGGGGCCGAACACGAACGCAAAGTCTTGGACACTGTAGCTGCAAAATACGCTGAAAATGCGCGCAAGACCCTAGAACGACTAAGAAATAAGGTACTAGAGTTCAATTCAGTCTGCGTATCAGTGACCCAACATATCACCAGCCTGACGGTGACGCGCGTTATGTGTGAAATCGAAACAGCCCCTTTGGGCGAACAATACAGTGGTATTACCGGCGCTATTCAGGCGCTTGAAAGTTTCACCGAAAGTTCCGGACTGGCCATCACCGAAATCAGGCAAGCTCTGGCAAAAGTCGAAGTTGATATACAAAGCTGCCTGGAAACAATGTCAGGTCAACAGCCCAAAACCAGAGCGGCGGCTTAAGCTGCTTATTCAGCCGCCACCGACTTGGCCCCAAGCAAAGTTTTTAAGTAGCGCCCCGTGTGACTGCCTTTGGCCAAAGCGACATCTTCGGGCAGTCCTTGGGCAACGATCTGACCACCACCGTCCCCCCCTTCTGGACCAATATCAATAATCCAATCAGCAGTTTTGATCACGTCTAAATTATGCTCGATCACAATCACTGAATTGCCCTGATCCACAAGTTCGTGCAGCACTTCTAACAACTTGCGCACGTCTTCAAAATGGAGACCAGTTGT
>CAZBBZ010000194.1:0-5748 GCA_964489925.1 uncultured Rhodobacterales bacterium | reverse complement strand
CCGCGATCGAGTTCCGCCTGCATTGCCTCGCGCACCGCCGGGCAAGCCGGAAAATCCATATCCGCCACCCACATGGCAATGATATCATCGCCCGCAGCCCCTGTTGCGGGGCCAGCAAGGTCGTGTTTGGCAGAATGGGTGCCCAAAAGACTGGGGGGATTGTCGAAATCAAAACTCATGAGCGCTCTCTTTTTGCGACCGGGTTACCAGAGTCCAGAATGGGGCGGATCGTTGATCCCTGCAAGCGCGATTCTGTGCCTTTGTGCATCTTGCAAGCCTTTGGGGGGAACGCTAGATGAGGCGCATGAGCAAGCGCGACATTTTACTACACCCCGACCCTCGATTGAAAAAGCCCTGCACCCCGGTGGAGGACTTTGACGCCGCTTTAGCGCGTCTGGCAGATGATATGCTGGAAACCATGTATGACGCGCCGGGCATTGGGCTTGCGGCCCCACAGATTGGCGTGATGAGCCAAGTTCTGGTGATGGATTGCGCGGCGCGCGATGACGGCGATGAAGAGGATAACACGCCGGGCGATCCGCGCGTGTTAATCAACCCAAAGGTCGTTTGGGAATCCGAGGAAACCAGCGTTTATGAAGAAGGCTGTTTGTCGATCCCGGATCATTACGGAGATGTCACCCGCCCCGCGGCGGTTCGCGTGACGTTTCAGGGCTTGGATGGAACGACCCAAGAGGATGAGTATGACGGGCTGTGGGCCACTTGCGTCCAGCATGAAATCGACCATCTGAACGGCAAGCTGTTCATCGACTATATGTCGTCGGTCAAACGCTCGATGATCACATCAAAGATGAAAAAGCTCAAAAAAGAGCGTGCACGTGCGGTTTGATGGCGGCCTGAACATCTGGGCCATGCTCCCATGAAACTTGTGTTTATGGGCACGCCTGATTTTGCGGCCAGCGCGCTCGATGCTTTGGTTGAAGCGGGGCATGATGTTGTGTGTGTCTATTCTCAGCCGCCCCGTCGCGCAGGGCGCGGCAAAGCGGAACGCACCACGCCAGTTCATGCGCGCGCGTTAGAGTTGGGGTTGCCTGTGCGCCATCCCGTGTCGTTGAAAGACCCTGATGCGCAGGTGGAATTTGCAGCCTTGAATGCAGATGTTGCGGTGGTGGCAGCTTACGGTTTGATCTTGCCCCAAGCGGTTTTGGATGCGCCAAAGCATGGGTGTTTGAACATTCATGCCTCGATCCTTCCCCGTTGGCGGGGTGCCGCCCCTATTCAGCGGGCGATTATGGCAGGTGACACTGAAAGCGGCGTTGCGATTATGGGCATGGAAGCGGGACTTGATACTGGGCCTGTGCACCATTTGGTCACGACGCCGATTGGGGCGGATGATACCGCTGCCAGCTTGCACGACCGCTTGGCCGAAATTGGCGCGCGCGCGATGGTGGAAGTGTTGGGTGATCTTTCCGCTTATCCCCCCGTGGCACAGCTAGATGAGGGCGTGACTTATGCGGCCAAGATCGACAAAGCAGAGGCGCGGGTGGATTGGTCGCGCCCGGCGGCAGAGGTTGATCGCTTGATCCGTGGTCTTTCGCCCTTTCCCGGTGCGTGGTGCGAGATTGATGGCGAGCGGATAAAACTGCTGCTTTCAAAGCGTTCTGACGGCCAAGGCGCCCCAGGTGAAATATTGGACGATCAGCTGACGATTGCTTGTGCAACCGGGGCGGTTCGGGTTCTAAAGGTGCAGCGGGCTGGCAAAGCCGCGGCAGATGCACACGCGTTTCTGCGGGGATTTAATTTGCCCAAAGGGGCAGTTTTGAAATGAAATTGGGCGAGGAAGACTTGAAATGATTAGTGCATTTATTGCGATCATAGTTGGGGCCTGCGTTGGCGTATGGTTCGTTGGGAAAAACCAACTGACAATGGAAGCGCTGCCCGCAGCGGTGATTGGCGCGATTGGTGGGTTTTTAATTGGTTGGTTGTTCCGCTCGGTGATTGAAATTATCCCGTTTGGAAGCACCATAATGATGTCAGTCTTGGGTGCGGCGGCCGCGCTTTTGTTGTTTACGAAGCTAACGCAACGCTAAGAGGTTTTAGCTTTTGCTTAAAACCAAAGTGTCCCATTCGCCGATCCGCAACCGCTTTTGCTGGGTAAAGCCGTTGTTCGTGTAAACGGCTGTGACGCCCGCACTTTGTTCATTCAAAATGCCAGACAAAATCACGATCCCACCGGGGGCAGTGATCTGCGCAATATAGGGCGACAACCGCTTTAACGGGTTCGCTAGAATATTGGCAAATACCAAGTCATAGGGCGCGCTTGATTGCACCAAAGGATGGGCGGTTCCCATCGCCTTGATACAGCGCACCCGTTGCGCCAATCCGTTCGCTTGAAGATTTGCTTTGGCGGTATCCACGGCGATTTGATCCATGTCACTGGCCAAAACGAAGGCATCACTTGTCATGGCCGCCGCCATTGCCAACACCGCTGTTCCTGTGCCGATATCGGCAACCCGACGCGGTGCAAAACCATGGGTCAAAAGCTGATCATAGGCGCGCAGACACCCAAGCGTGGTACCGTGATGCCCGGTGCCAAAGGCCATGGCCGCGTCGATGCAGATACCTTTGCGGTTCAAAGGCACCAGATGCGCGTCATGAGTGCCATGCACAAAGAAACGTCCCGCCGGAACAGGCGACAGTTCGCGGCGCACCTCGGCCACCCAATCTTTGTCAGGCAGTTCGGACACCACAAACGGCGCAGCCCCAAAAGCGGCCTGCATGATCGCAAGTCCAGTTTGATCGGGCGGGGCGATGAAATAGGCCCCGATTTCGTATTGTCCCGAGCCGTCTTCGATCTCAAAGACGCCAACACCTGTTGGTTCTGGATCCAAAGACTCTAGCGCTAGGCCAAGGTTTTCGGCGGCGGTTTTATCAGAAAGGGTGGTAAAGGCGGTAAAAGCAGGCATGCGCGTGGCTTTGGACCATCATCGCCGCAGGTTCAACCGCTGAGTGCGCCTGAAATCGATGGGGCGGTAAAAACTACGCTCCCGCTCGCTTAGGAAGAACCCAAGCAGCAAGGCCAGCAGCATCACAATTCCACCGCCGATGAACAGAACCGGTGCCGCCCAAAACGTCTTAAAGCTGATCGGTTGGGCCAATTCTGGTTGGGTGCGGTGGTAACGCACGTCGACCACTTGGCCGGGCGTCATATGCCACCCACTTGAATCAGACAAGGCGCCGCCCACATAGGCTTCGCCATTTTCATGCAGATAGTAAAAAGTCGGCACGAAAAACAACTCATCTGGGCCGAAATCGCCCGCCTCAACGCGATCCCTTATTTGGGATGACACGGCGCTGCGTGATGGTTCAAGGTTCACAACCACAGCGGGCACTTGTACCGAATTGTTATGAAAAGCCTTATATTCCAACAGGATGAAGGCGCCATAGCAAATCGGCAGCAGGGCAAGCCCTATGAAAAAGGCTTTTACTGCATTCGGTAATCGAAGTGTTCGTCGCTTTTTTGCAAGACTAAGATCAAGCATGTCGTCACCAACCCAAATTCACCTGTTATTCTACACAATGTATCTGGGAAATGGAAGTTATCTTGCTCCGCTTGCAACTCCGATGGGACATGTGACCCCCGTGCCGCCAATCCCGCAATACCCGCTTGGATTTTTCGCAAGATATTGCTGGTGATAGTCCTCGGCGAAGTAGAATTTAGGCGCGCTCAAGACTTCGGTGGTGATGTCGTCAAAACCCTTGGCTTTCAACGCGGCGTTATATTGCGCTTTGCTGGCTTTTGCCGCCTCGGTTTGTTCGGGCGAATAGGTGTAAATGCCAGAACGATACTGTGTGCCCACGTCATTGCCCTGCCGCATACCCATTGTCGGATTGTGGCTTTCCCAAAACAGACGCAGAACCTGATCAAAGCTGATGATCGCCGGATCAAAGACGACCAAAACCACCTCGTTATGCCCGGTTTGCCCGGTGCAGACCTCTTTATACGTCGGATTGGGCGTGCTGCCTGCCGCATAGCCCACAGCCGTCACCCAAATGCCTTCGGTTTCCCAAAACTTACGCTCTGCACCCCAAAAGCAGCCAAGTCCAAACATCACGGTTTCAAGATGATCTGGATAAGGTCCGGCCAGCGGATTGCCGTTCACAAAGTGATGCGACGCGGTCGGGATCGCGTCTGCGCGACCGGGCAGGGCGTCGGTGGCGGATGGAATCTCGGTTTTTTTGAAAAGCGACAACATGGCGTGAACCTCCGGCTGTGGGTGATCTTAGGCCTAAAGATAAGCACGAACCCCGCAAAGGCAAGCGTACTATTCCGCGCCGATGATGACCCCGCCGCGCTGCGATAATGTGGTTTCATTGCCCGGTGCCGGGTGGCGCGGGATCAGCATGGCAAGGGCGAGCGAAGTTGCCGACATACCAGCGGCCAAAATAAACACCATATCCGGCGAGGTGATCCACACATATCCGAGCAATGCGGGCAAAAACACTGCAGCAATATGGTTAATCGTAAAGGCCACCGCCGCTGTGGGCGCAATATCTTTTGGGTCGGCAATTTTCTGAAAATACGTGTGCATACCAAAAGCCATCGCGAAAAACATATGGTCCAAAACGTATAAAACGCAGGCCAAAACCACGCCCCAACCGAACCAATAAATGCCCCCATAGGCCAGAAACACACCGATCAGCCCGATATATTCGAAAACCAAGGCTTTGCGTTCGCCGAACCTTTGAATAACCCGCCCCATGATGGGGGCAAACAGCATTGAGGCCAGATAGTTGATTAAGAACAACGCGGTCAGTTGATGAACATCAAGGCCGAAACGTTCCACCATCATAAAGGCGGCAAAGACCACGAAAATCTGACGGCGCGCGCCGGACATGAATTGCAATGCGTAATAAAGCCAATAGCGTTTGCGCAGGATCATTTTGCGGTGCTGGGCTTCTGGCTCTTCGATCTTGGGAAATGCGAGATAGCAATAAACGGCAATGATGATCGTGGCCGCGCCCGCGACCATATAAACGGAATTGTAGCTCCACTCAAAATACCGCCAGCCCGATACCAACAGCCCATAGGCCACCAATGACGCCCCAGCGCCACTGCCGACCAAAATGCCCATTTTGCGCGGCGCTTCGTCCTTGGTCAGCCATTGCAGTTGCAGGGATTTATTGACCGTCTCATAGTAATGAAAGCCGATCGAGCCGATTAGGGTGGTGATCAGCAGCCCCGCAAAGCTTGGGAACCAAGCGGTAATCGCGGTGCCAAGGCCCAGCAATCCGAGCGAGATCAACCCCAAGGTCTGTTCGCGAAACAGATACAGCAGAAAAATCACCGCGATGGCAAAAAAACCGGGGATTTCACGCACGGTTTGCAGCCAGCCGATGTCGACACCGTCAAAATTGGCAACCTCGATCACGAAGTTATTCAAAAGCGCGAGCCAGACCGAAAAGGCCAGCGGCATGGCGATGGCCATGAGCATCAGCAAGGTGAAGGGACGCTGCCAAATTGGTAGTTTTTTCGCGTCGGCAAGGGGTGTGAGCTTGGTCATTTTGCCGTCCTACGCCCAAGTCGGCCGTTGGGCCAGACAAATCATGCCTGGCATTAGCGCAGAACGTCACGCATTTTAGTCGCCCAAAGGCGCAAAGGGGCAGCAGTTTGCGCGCAAGAGGCGAGAAAAAGCGTAACAGGCGAAAATTTGTGCGAGTTTAGGCTTCACTTGGCCGCAGACCTTGTATAAGTGCAGCCTTCTCGGGGCGTGGCGCAGCCTGGTAGCG
>CAZBBZ010000193.1:0-5806 GCA_964489925.1 uncultured Rhodobacterales bacterium | reverse complement strand
ATGCGGGATGGCAACGGGCTTGTCGATATGCCGTTTATGCGCGCCCATCTTGCCCGAGGCCACAAGGCTGCCCAGCACATCCACGATCACCCGTGTACCCAATAGGGCCGTGATCTCGGATTGATCGTAAGGCGGGGAAACCTCAACCAGCTCCATCCCGCAAATGCCTTCGGCCGCCACTTTGGACGCGAGCGCCAATGCTTCACGCGGCAGGAACCCACCCGGTTCGGGCCAGCCTGTGCCGGGGACAAAGCCGCAATCGATGCTGTCGATATCGAACGACATATAGACCATGTCTACGCCGTCCCATGCCATCTCAAGTGCCATCTCGGCGGTCTTATCGACGCCCATCCGCTCCATATCGGCCATGGTGATGATGTTGGTTTCACGCTCGCGCGCGACCTTCACCGCCTCGCGCGGGACCTGCCAGCCACCGATGCCAACCTGCACAAGGTTCTTGGCAGGCACATTGGGCAGGTTGGTCGAATGGAACCACGGGGTCGTGTGCATCCGCTCATCCAAGTCTTTCTCTTGAATATCCGCATGGCGGTCAAAGTGGACGATACCGATTTTTTTCGACGTGCATTCCGCAATCCCGCGTACACAAGGAAAGCCGATTGAGTGATCGCCACCGATGATGATCGGCAGGGAGCCGCTGGAAAACACATGGCTGACCGCGCGGGAAATCTGATCAAAGGTCTTTTCGATATTGCCCGGAATGGTGAAGATGTCGCCCGCATCACACAGGCTCATCTGTTCACGAAGATCGACGCCCATCTCGTAGTTATAGGGCGTATAAAGCGCCGAGATTTTGCGCACCCCTTGCGGGCCAAAGCGCGTGCCGGGACGGTAGGTCGTGCCACCATCAAACGGCGCGCCAAGGACACAGGCGTCGTAGTTGCCAACCTCGGTCACATCCTCGGTGTAGGGCGCTTTCAAAAACGTGTTGATGCCCGCGTAATGCGGCAGTTCGCCCCGCGCGAATGTGGGGATCGAGCGGTCTTCGATGCTATCGGCCCCGGTCAGCCCCATGCGCAGCGCCCATGCTTTTTCTTTGTCCCACTCGCCTTCGGGAATATCGGCTTCGGCCTGCATCGATTTCCAGCCGCCTAGCTTGGTCAGGTCCGGGTGATGATAGCGCCGGTCAAGATGCCGCTGATCGGCAGGGTTATGAGAGCGGGTCTGATCGCGGGTCGTCCAGAACATGGGTTTCCTCCTTGAGGGTTTGAAAGGGAACGCCGCCATCGCGGGCGTCGAAATCATAGGTGATGGTCGCGCCATAGGCGTCTGGGAATTGCGGGTCGTGGCGGGTTTTGTCAAACGCCAAAACGCGGTCGCCAAGCTTAAAGGCTTCGGACAGATCGTGCGTGACCATAAAGACGGTCATTTTCGTTTCCGCGCGCAGGTCTTGCAAAAATTCGTGCATCCGCTCGCGGGTGCCGGGATCAAGAGCGCCGAAGGGTTCATCGAGCAACAACACGCGCGGCTTGGCAGCCAGCGCTTGGGCAATCGCAAGCCGTTGTTGCATACCGCCTGACAACGTCGCTGGATATTGATGGGCGACATGGGCGAGGCCGATTTTTTCGAGCGCTGTCATGGCACGCGCACGGGCCTCAACCTTTTGAGTGCCGCGAATGAAGCCAAAGATATTTGCACCCAAACCTTCAGCGGCGACCAGATTGTCGCGCACCGTCATATGCGGGAAGGTGGAATAACGCTGAAAGACCACACCACGGCTCTGGTTCGGCTCACCTTGCAGCGGCTCACCATCGACGTAAATCTCGCCCCCCGTGGGGCGTTCTTGGTCCAGTAACAGGCGCAAGAAGGTGGATTTACCGCAGCCAGAGGCCCCGACGATAGAGATAAATGCGCCTTCTTCGACCTCTAGGGAGACATTCTCTAGGATTGGCCGCTCGCCGTAAGACTGAAAGATGTTTTGGGCGCTGACAAAGCTCATAGCGATGGCTCCGCCCAAGGGTAGAGCCGCCGTGATAAGGTGGCCAAGGCCCAGTCCAGCACAAAGGCGATGAAAGTGATCCAAGCCACATAGGTCAGGATCACATCCATGGCGAGGTAGCGGCGCACAAGAAAGATGCGGTAGCCAAGCCCGTCTTCGGCGGCGATGGCTTCGGCGGCAATCAGGAACAACCACGCAGGCCCAATCGACAGTCGCACCGCTTGGATCAGCCTTGGCATGATCTGCGGCAACGCCACGCGCAAGGCGATGGCCAGTGATGAGGCGCCCAAGGTCTGTGCTTTCACGATCTGCTCAAAGGGCAGCTCAGCGGTGCGCGCGGATAAATCGCGAATGATAAAGGGCGTGATGCCGATGGCGATCAGCGCGACCTTTGAGACCTCGCCCAGCCCCAGCACAATGAACAGGATCGGCAGGATCGCCAGCGGCGGGATCATGGAAAGGACGGCTATGAAACGGTTAAGGCCTGCGCGAACCATCGGCAAAAGCCCGATCGCAAGGCCGAACATCAGGCCAAGCACGGCCCCGATGGTCACGCCCTGCGCCAAGCGCTGCAAACTGGCGCGCGTGTCCTTCCAGAACACCAACTCGCCAGAGCGTTTGTCTGGCACTGTTGCCAGCCGGGTTGCCGTTTCAACGATCTTGGAAGGTGCAGGCAGCAGCTTGTCGTTAGGGTTCACCTCAAGTCGCGCCTGAGACCCCAAAGAATAGGCGATAAAGACCAATAGGAACGGGATCACCATCAGAAACAAGGCCAAGGGCCGTCCGGGAGTTTTGTTAATCCAGCGCATATCTGTGCCACCCATTGCGACCCGCACGCGATTGGCCGCGCGCGGGTCAGCTTTGCTTTACAGTTTACCGTCTGCGGCCATCTGCATGTAGGTGGTGTCGTAGCGCATCTTCACGAAGCCCGGATCGCCCGTGATCGTGCCGTCGGGATATTCAACCCCTACGAAATCAGCACTTGGCGCGCCTTCGCCCAAGATGCCCTTGTCAAAGAGGAACTCAGCCACATTGACCATGGTCTCTTTCAGCGCTGGATCAGACGTGAAGGCCACCGCATCAGCGGGCGACCAGAACATCTCGGTCGAGGCCAGCTGTGCTTTATAGCCAGCAAGATCAGTGCCAGACGCCTCGGCCATTGCGGTCAGCGCCCCTTCATCACCAGCAGCCATTAGACCCATCAGCTCATACCAAGCGCCTGTCAGCGCCATGCCGAACTTTGGGTTGTCCGCCAGAACTTCAGTGTTCACCCACATGATGTCGATGATCTCACCGGGAATGTTGGAACTGTCGTAAAGCTTATTCGCACCCGGCTCTTCCATGATGGTGGAAACCAGCGGGTTCCATGTAACCACCGCTTCCACGTCAGCTGTCGCATAGGCCGCGATCATATCCGCGTCCGATGTGTTGATGACACTCGCGAGGTCTTTTTCCGCTAGACCAACGCTATCAAGACCGCGCGCCAGCAGATAGTGACTGACCGACAGCTCAACCAAGTTTACAGGCTTGCCCGCTAGATCAGCCAAGCCGCCTTCGCCTTTCATAATTACCGCGTCGTTGCCATTTGAATAATCGCCAACGATCAGCGCGGTTGTGTCAACGCCGCCGCCTGATGCGATGGAAAGCGTGTCCATATTGGTTGAAGTCACGCCGTCAAATTCGCCCGCAGAATACTGAATGATCGATTCCACGTAGTCGTTGATTTGCACGATCTCGACGTCGATTTCGTATTTGTCGGCCCATTTATCCATGATGCCGCTGTCTTCGAGATAGCCCCAAGGCATCCAGCCCACATAGATAGACCAAGCCACTTTGAATTCAGTTTTCTCTTGCGCAAATGCGGCGGGCGCAAAAGCCAAAGCTGCGGCGGTCAGCGTCGCGCCGAAAAATTTGGAAATTGTCATGTCATCCTCTCGTTCACACGTTCCGCGAAGAACTGTGAAGACGCTAGAACCGCGCGCGGAACGAGCATTTTTCACGGTTAGGCCCAAAGCGGTATGCCTCCCGGGATTTTGCCCCGCCGTGTACCAAAGTGGAGTTTGCCACATTCGGCGCGACCTCTCGGACCTGCTTGCCAGTTGGTGCCCAACCGACAACGGAACCCTAGGTCGCCCGCTTCTGACAATTCGAGGGGGATTTCCGAAAAAGGTCAAAGCGCATTGCAAAAGAAGACAGCATCGCGCGCCAATTGCGCAATTTTCAGGCATTAATCGAGGTGTTTGAGGTCAAATTCATCAGATCGGGACGTTGGATTGTCTGCACAGCATGCGCAGGCAGTTGCTAGCGGTGTGGGGAGCGCGTGATCCGACAATTGTTTTTTCCCGCTAAACCAAGTGACGGCTAGGCCCAGTCTTCCGCCCCGATCCCAAGTTTCTTAAGGCGTGAATAAAGCGTTGTTGGGCGGATGCCCAGCAGTTCAGCGGCGCCGTTTTCACCTGATACACGGCCCTCAGCCGCTTTCATGCAAGCAATGATGTTGGCGATACGCAGTTGTTCAAAATCGGAGTCTTTAAGTAAGGCTGAGGCATTTGTGGAAACGGGAATAACCGGATTGTGGAAGTCGACCATCAATTTGCCGGCCAAAGATACAATCGCGCCGCGCTCGATCACATTCGCCAACTCGCGTACGTTGCCGGGCCAGTCGTATTCTTGCAGCTTGCGCATGGTACCTTCGGTGACCAGCGGCTCGCGGCGGCCAAGGCGTTTGCAAGCAATCTTCAACAGATGCGCCACCAGCGGCGGGATGTCTTGCGCGCGGGCGCGCAACGGAGGACAGGGGATGGGAAAGACGTTCAGGAACAAATACAGGTCTTGGCGAATGCGGCCTGCTTGTACCTCGCGTTCGAGATTGCAACTGGTAGAGGCGATCACCCGCAGGTCTAATTGGCGCATACGGTTGTCACCCAAGCGCGTTACCGCACCTTGTTGCAGCACGTCGAGCAACTGGGCCTGATGTTCCACCGGAATGTCGGCGATCTCGTCGATAAAGAAGGTCCCCCCATGCGCCAGTTCCAACTTGCCGGGCTTGTCTTTCAAAGCCCCACTGAACGCCCCGCGCACATGGCCAAATAACTCGCTTCCGATCAGATCGGGCGACACGGCGCCGCCCTTAAAGTGGATCATGGGGCGGCGTTGGCGTGAGCTGTCGTTATGAATGGCGGTGGCAATCAGCGATTTTCCAGTGCCGCTTTCCCCGGTAATTAGAACATTGGTATCCGTGCGCGATACCAGCTCAATCTGCGAGATGATCTGCCGAATTTCGGGGGACTGGCCGATGATGTCGTGATGGGCGCGCTCTATCTTGATGGCTTCTTGCAGATAGGCATTTTCCTGCATCAACTGATCGCGCAGGGCAGCGACTTCTTCCATCGCCTCGCGTAGCTTGCGCTCATTTTCCCACCTCTCGGTGATATCGCGAAATATCACCACAGCACCGACCAGATTTGGACCGTCGTAAATTGGGGTTGAAACATAGGCCACGCGGATCGGCTTGCCGTCTTTGCGCCAGAACACGTCGTCCTCAATGCGGTGGACCTGTTCATAGCGAAACGATTGATAGATCGGACAGTCATGCGAGTGATAGGTCGAGCCATCAAGATGATGATGGTGGATGATGCTGTGAATGTCATGGCCCAGCAAATCTTCGGCGGTCCAGCCCAACATTTCTTTCGCCGCGCGGTTCACAAAGGTCGTCTTACCGTCTGCATTGACCCCGTAGATGCCTTCACCCGCCGCGTTCAGGATCAACTGGTTTTCGCGTTCTAGTTCGGCAAAAAAGGTTTGTGCGCGCTGCCATTCCAGCAAACCGCGCCCATAAACCTGTGCCGT
>CAZBBZ010000192.1:0-5813 GCA_964489925.1 uncultured Rhodobacterales bacterium | reverse complement strand
TGGCTGCGCATAAATCTGACACAGGCGGCGTGCGGCTTAACCTTGATGGCCCCAATGCCAGAGCAATGGCGCGCGATATGGGGTTTCCACTATTGGTGGAAGAAATGATCCAAGACGGGCTGGTGGAGTTGCTGATTAGCGTGATCCGCGACCCGGCCCATGGCTTTGTGCTGACGCTTGGTGCGGGCGGGATTTATACGGAGATTTTGCAAGACACGGCGCATCTGTTGATCCCGGCGCGCCGTGGAGACATTGACGATGCGCTGAACAGTCTAAAACTTGCGCCGATCCTGCGGGGGTATCGCGGCAAACCTGCGATCAACCGCGCGGCTTTGCTGGACACGATCGAGGCTTTGCAAATTTTCGTCACTGAAAACGCCACTCAGATTGAAGAAGTTGAAATTAACCCGATGATTTGCACTGAAACGCGCGCCGTGGTTGCCGATGCGCTGATAAGAATGGACCAGATATGACCGAGAGCCCGATCAAGACCCGTCGTAAGGGCGGCATTTTGGAAGTCACCCTAGATCGCCCCAAGGCCAACGCCATTGATCTGGCCACAAGCCGGATCATGGGCGATGTCTTTGCCGATTTTCGCGATGATCCAGAGCTGCGCGTGGCAATCATCACCGGAGCGGGCGAAAAGTTCTTTTGCCCCGGCTGGGATTTGAAAGCGGCGGCAGATGGCGATGAGGTGGACGGGGACTACGGACAAGGCGGCTTTGGCGGCTTGCAAGAGCTGCCGGGTCTGAACAAGCCAGTGATTGCTGCGATCAATGGGATTTGCTGTGGCGGCGGGTTAGAACTGGCCCTGTCTGCTGACATAATCCTTGCCGCCGATCATGCGAGTTTTGCCTTGCCTGAAATCCGGTCTGGCACGGTGGCAGATGCGGCCTCGATAAAACTGCCAAAGCGCATCCCTTATCATATTGCCATGGACATGCTGTTGACCGGGCGGTGGTTGCATGCGGATGAGGCGCATCGTTGGGGGTTTGTGAACCGGATCACCCCTGCCGCTGATTTGATGGCACAGGCTTGGGACATGGCCCGGTTGCTGGAAAGCGGGCCGCCGCTTGTTTATGCGGCGATCAAAGAAGTGGTGCGCGAGGCGGAGGATATGAAATTCCAGCCTGCCTTGGACAAAATCACCGGGCGCGAATTTCCAACGGTTGATAAGCTTTATGGGTCGCAAGATATGTTGGAAGGTTTCAAAGCATTTGCCGAAAAACGCGATCCAGTTTGGACGGGCAAATGAGTCCAGTACATGACTTGCCCGCAATTTAAGCAATTGGTCCTGATTTCACACTAGTTTTCCTGAAATCTGCGTGTCACACTCTGCAAATCGTGAGGGACAGCGCAAGCGGTTCCGCACCCAAAATCAGGGAGACATTATTGTCATGACCATCAAAAAACTAGCGGTTGCGGCCGCTCTTGCGGTTTCTACCGCGACATCTGCACTGGCCGGCGGCCACCTCGAAGAAATCACCGTTGCCTACTTCCTCGAGTGGCCAACCCCCAACCAATTTGCCCAAGTCAACAAAATCTATGACGAAGCGCTTGGCGTGAAAGTGAACTGGGTATCTTTTGACGCGGGAACAGCAATGTCCGCGGCGATGGCATCTGGCGATGTTCACATCTCGTTCAGCCAAGGCGTGACACCATTCTTGGTGGCAACGGCGGCTGGTCAAGATCTGCAAATCGTTGATGTGGCTGTGACTTACTCGGACAACGACAACTGTGTTGTGCGCTCTGAGTTGGAAATCACTGCTGAAAACGCATCCGAACTAGCGGGCAAAGAAGTTGGTGTTCCCCTTGGAACGGCGGCACATTCTGGTTTCTTGACACAGATGGCGCATTTCGGCGTTGATGTTGATACGATGAAAATCGTTGACATGGCACCTGTTGATAGTGCGGCGGCATTCGCCAACGGCAACCTTGATATGGTTTGCGGCTGGGGTGGACCTCTGCGTCGTATGAAAGAATTCGGTAACGTGCTGTTGTCCGGTCAGGAAAAAGAAGACGTTGTGGGCAAAGTGTTCGACGTCACGTCGATCCCAACCGAGTTTGGCGAAGAAAACCCAGAGCTTTTGGCGAAATTCTTAGCTGTTACGGCTGAAATGAACGCCAAATACGCGGCTGATCCAGCTTCGATGATGGCAGACATCACCTCGGCTGCCGGTATGGACGCTGAAGGCACTGCCGCTGTGATCGGCACCTTCCGTTTCCCAGACACAGCAACACAGCTGTCTGACGCTTGGATGGGTGGCGGCTTGGCCGACTACTTGGCCAACTCTGCGGCCAGCTTGGAAGAAAGCGGCCAGCTGAAAGCGCTAGAAGACTACGCGCCCTTGGTAAACAGCTCTTATCTTGAAGCTGCTTCCAGCATGTAAGCCCACAGGCTTGCTAAACAGTTTGGGCGCGGCATCACTTCATTGAGGTGCCGCGCCTTTTTCTTGGCGACACAAAATTTCGCATGACAACCGCGGGGGCGCCCATGTCAGGACTGCAAATAGATAATGTCTCAATGACCTTTGAGCTGCCAAATGGCGGCAAGGTCGAGGCGCTGAAAAACATCAATCTGGAAATTGCCGAAGGCGAGTTGATGTCGGTCCTTGGGCCGTCGGGCTGCGGCAAGACCACGCTTTTGAACATTTTAGCAGGGTTTTTGGCCCCCACAGGCGGGCGCACATTGCTGAACGAGCAAGTGGTCGAAGGGCCGTCGTCCGAACGCGGCATGGTGTTTCAGCAAGGCGCGTTGTTTGAATGGATGAATGTGTCCAAGAACATCGGTTTTGGCCCCTCAATGGCAGGTGTGGATCAAAAGACGATTGATGCGAAGGTGAACGAGCTTTTGGGCATCGTTGGTTTGCAGGACTTCGGCGAAAAGATGATTTACGAACTGTCAGGCGGCATGCAGCAACGTGTGGCCTTGGCCCGTTGTTTGGCCAATGACCCGGATGTGATCTTGATGGACGAACCGCTGGGCGCGCTGGATGCGCTGACCCGCGAAAAGATGCAGAGCCTTGTTCTGGATATTTGGAAAAAGACCGGCAAGACGATCATTCTGATTACCCACTCGGTGGAAGAAGCCTTGTTGCTGGGTGAGCGTTTGTTGGTGATGGCCCCGCGCCCCGGTCGGGTTCACAAGGAATACCGCCTGCCCTTTGCTGAATTGGGCGTGGGTGCGGATTTGCGAGAGGTCAAGAAGCATCCCGATTATGGCCCTACCCGCGAGGAAATCCTGACGATGATTTGGGATATGGAAGAAGAAATTATGGGTCGCACTGAGGGAGCAAGCTGATGGGACAGGAAATTCTAGAGCTTTTGGGCTCGACCTTTTGGATGATCCTTGGCATCGCGGGGATTTTTGCGATCTACCTCGCAATTTCTGGGCTGTGCTGGTTCATATATAACTTGGTGACCCGCAATCGCGCGGATTCGGGCTATGGCAGCTTGAAAACCGTTACCTTTGGCGATGAAAGCTCTGTGGTGGCCAACCGCATTGCGTCTTTTGCGGCGGTGATTGCGGTATTTGTGCTGTGGGGCATTGCAACGGGGTCAAAACTGCTGCCCTTCACCCTGCCCCAGCCGTTTGTGGGGGATACGCAGTTTGAATACACGGCTGAAAACGCCGCTGGGCAAACGGATACTGGCACGGTGTTTTTGCGCGTGAAATCCTTTGGGGATGAGGGTGTCAAAAAGCCTGAAGGTGCAGGCACAGGTGATGGGTTTGCCAAAGACGATACGTTATTGCTGACCGAGCGGCGCTCTAAAGTGCTGAAAGTCCAATCCAATGATGAAGGCGGGAAAGAGGACGGCTTTAGGGTTACGCAAATCAACGGCGAACCGATTTCGCCGGATACGCCAGTGAAGTTTGGCGATGGTCTGGTTGAAATGACCACCAAAGGCTCGCTGTTCATCAAACCTGCCACAGGCTGGACGATGGAGGCGCTTTATCTGCCGCCCCCCGAACAGGTTTGGAGTCGGTTTTGGCAGTTGAATGCAGAAGGCTATCAGAACGTCGGTCTATGGGAAAACGTGTTCTGGTCCCTGATCCGCGTTGTGGTTGGTTTCAGCCTTGGGTGTCTGTTTGGTATCCCCCTTGGCTTTGCCATGGGTCTGAATTCATGGATGCGCGGTTGGTTTGATCCCATCGTGGAATTTATGCGCCCTGTGCCGCCCCTTGCCCTGATCCCGCTGGTTATCATCTGGTTTGGCATTGGGGAGCAGGGCAAAATCTCGCTTCTGTTCCTTGCCGCCTTATGGATCATGACGATTGCTGCGCGCGCAGGCGTGTCTGGTGTGAACATCTCTAAGGTACATGCGGCCTATTCGCTGGGTGCGACCAAGCGCCAACTGCTGCGCCGGGTGATCCTGCCCAACAGCCTGCCGGAAATCTTTACCGGGGCGCGGGTCGCGATGGGGGTTTGCTGGGGTACTGTGGTGGCGGCAGAACTGGTCGCGGCTGAAAAAGGTGCGGGTAAAATGATTATCGCCGCCTCGAAGTTTCAGCTGACCGATATTGTGATCGTCGGCATCATCCTGATCGGTGTCATTGGATACGGGATCGATATTTTGATGCGCCAGCTAGAGAATTATCTCGTTCCTTGGAAGGGACGCGGCTAAAGCTTCAAAGTCGCTTCCAAGATGCCCTGCCAAATACAGGCGGGGCATCTTAACTTTTCACCTTTCACTTTGCCTATTTTTTGCGCTATTTGCACATTTTTTAATCATTTGGTCCAGAATCCAATTCACCACCGTCGCAGATCGGGGCCGTAAAATTGCAGCCTGTCACAGCATTGGCCAAGAAAACTACGTCTTTGAACAATCAATAAACCCAATGGAGGTCATCACATGAAAAAGATCGAGGCTGTTATTAAGCCTTTCAAACTCGACGAAGTAAAAGAAGCACTTCAAGAAGTCGGCGTGCAGGGTCTATCCGTTATCGAAGCTAAAGGCTTTGGTCGTCAAAAGGGCCATACGGAGCTTTACCGTGGCGCGGAATACGTGGTGGATTTTCTTCCCAAAGTTAAAATCGAAGTTGTCCTAGACGACGATCAAGTTGACGGCGCTGTTGAAGCTATTATCAACGCTGCCAAGACCGGAAAGATCGGCGACGGCAAGATTTTCATCTCTGATGTTAGTCAAGCGATCCGCATTCGTACTGGCGAAGAAGGTGCCGAAGCTCTTTAAGAGTTTCTAAGTCATCTCAAAACTCTTTCTTGATGGTGGGGGCCTGTCCCCCTTCATCCTCGTTAAAAAGGAAAACAAACTATGAGCACAGCAAAAGACGTTGTGAAACAAGTCAAAGACGACGATATCGAATACGTCGATATCCGCTTTACCGACCCGCGCGGGAAACTGCAGCACGTGACGGTAATGTCCGACCAAGTTGACGAAGACTTCCTTGAAGAAGGCTTCATGTTTGATGGATCATCCATCGCGGGTTGGAAGTCGATTGACGAATCCGACATGAAATTGATGCCAGACACGACGTCCGCTTACATGGACCCGTTCTATGCTGAAAAAACAATGTGTTTGCATTGTTCGGTTGTTGAGCCTGACACAGGCGAAGCCTACGATCGCGACCCACGCTCAACTGCTGAAAAAGCTGAAGCTTACCTTGTGTCTTCGGGCATTGGTGATGTGTCTTACTGGGGTCCAGAAGCTGAATTCTTCCTCTTTGACGATGTGCGTTTCTCGAACTCAATGAACAAAGTTGGCTACGAAGTAGATGCGGCTGACGCATCGTGGAACACCGACACCGAATACGAAATGGGCAACATGGGCCACCGTCCTGGTATCAAAGGCGG
>CAZBBZ010000191.1:0-5826 GCA_964489925.1 uncultured Rhodobacterales bacterium | reverse complement strand
ATGGGGATAAAATGACCGTCGTCGTCTTCGAGCACATTTTCAATGCCAATGCGCACGGCGTTTTCACCAACCAGAAGGACAACGGCTGGGGTCCAGCCTTCGATGTCGCGGGGGATGTTTGCGGATTTCAGGGCTGTGCGCCATGTCTCTTCGGATTGAAGCACGTCTTGAGGCAGTTGCGCGATGGCCCCGCGATAGATGCCCAAGTTGCGATCATAAGCTTCGAGTTGCTTTTGAAGCGCGACCTTGGCGTGGCCCTGCATGACCGGGTCCATAGTAGCGCGGATCGACAGACCACCTGTGAACAGCATGTCATCGCCCAGCGTATTCACGAGCTGGCGGCGGATTTCGTCCGTGAAGTAATCGCGCGCCGGCAGTTGGGACTGCAAAGAGGCATAGTCCCCAGCCATGACCGAGAGCAGCGGCGCGGCGCGTTCAGAGGTGGCGACATCCGCTGTGATATAGCCGTTTTCCGCCATTTCACGCAGCACGTAGTTGCGCCGATTGTTGGCGGCTTCCGCATAACGAATGGGGTGAAGCGTTGAAGGGCGCTGTGCGAGGGCGGCCAAATACGCCGCTTCGCCGGGGTGCAATTCTTCCAAGGTTTTGCCGAAATATTTACCGGCCGCTTCGGTCACACCATAAGCGTTTTGCCCCAAGAACACCTCGTTTAGATAAAGCTCCAACACCCGGTCGCGGCCCAGAGTGGACACCATGCGGGTGGATAGGATCATTTCTTTGATCTTACGCTCGGCCGTGCGGGAGCCATCTAGCAAAAAGATCTTGGCGACCTGTTGGGGAATGGTTGAAGCGCCCCGCGCGCGGGTCGATCCACCTGCCAAACGGTCGCGGGCAAATTCCACGCCTGCCGCTGCGATGCCGCGCAGATCAAAGCCGCGGTGGTTATAAAAATTCTTATCTTCAGCAGAAATAAACGCGTGTTTGACCACATCGGGAATTTCATCAATGGCCGTGAAGATGCGGCGTTCCTTGGAAAACTCGTCCATCAACGCGCCTTGGCCGGAATAAACCCGGCTTAGGGTTTTGGGTTGATAATCCGCCAGCGTTTCAATGCTAGGCAGATCGCGGGCGTAAATATAAAAGATACCGCCCAACACGAGTGCGACAAGGAACAAGCCCATTGTCGCCCAGCTAAAGCCCCACCCTAAAAGTCTTAGAAACCAGCTCATCTTAATCCATTCCCTTGCGTTGAACGGGATATATGCACTTTGGTCTTTGAACGCAAAATTCTTAGGAAATCCATTGCAGAATACATAATTTCGCCCATCTCCCTTACGTCAGTTTGCGTCACTTCATACGCATCCCCGACAGGTCGCGGTCTTCTTGCACCCACGCATATAGCGCCTCGATCACGCCGTCAGCCGCTTTTGCGCGCCAGCGTTTTGATAGCATGTTTTCCCGGTCTTGGGCGTTTGAGAGGAACCCAAGTTCCAACAGCAAGGACGGCACATCAGGCGCTTTGAGCACCAGAAACCCCGCATAACGATGTGGGCGCGAGCGGATCACGTCGATGGTGCCGTTCAACCCTCGCACCATAGCATCGGCCAAGCGTTTCGAGCGCGGATTGGTTTCAGCGCGCGCCAGATCAAGTAAAGTGCGCGCGACATCGTCTTCTTCGATGCTAAGATCAAGGCCCGCAGATACATCCGAGCGGTTTTCAAGCTGGGCAAGAGCCGCAGAAGCGGCATCAGAGGCGCGCTCGGACAGCGAATAAACCGTGGCACCATAAGCATCCCCAAGTGTGACCGTGTTGGCGTGGATCGACAGCATTAGATCGGCATTGGCGGCTTGGGCGATGCGCACCCGTTCGGATAGGGACAAAAACACGTCGCGCTCGCGGGTCAATACAACCGAAAAATCCCCCGTGGCCAAAAGTTTTTCGCGCAACTCAAGGGCAAAGGCGAGCGCGATGTCTTTTTCAGAAATATCTTCGCGGATTGCACCGGGATCAATGCCACCGTGACCCGGATCAATCGCCACAACTGTGACGCCGTCCCCCGTGACACCGGGCAAATCAGTCAGATCATGCAACAGATCGCCAAGATTGGGATGGGGCTGCGCCTTGCCCGGCGTTAGGCGAATGTTAAGCTTGGCCCCGGCGTCCTGCCCCAGCTCGGAGGTCTGCATTTCGACCTGCTCGACAAACATGTCAGTTTCCAGATCAAGCACCATACGCGACCAGCCTGCACGAAACACGCCAAAGCGCAAATGATCCGGGGCGATATTGGCTTTTAGAGTTTCGCTGGTCACACCCCGCCAATCAACTTCGTTAAAATCAAACACCGCACGCGGCGGATTGGACAAGGTAAAGGCGCGATACGGGACCGGCATGGACAGAGACAAAGTCAGATCAACACCGCTGCCCGTGATTTGGATATTTGATGCCGCCGCATCCACGCGGGCCACCGCACGCAAGTCTTGTGCATGGGCGATGTTAACGAAAAATTGAGAAGCCACACTTAGGGCCAATGTGATCAGCCACACGCATATCTGGCGCATTGAAAACCTGCTGTTTGCTCTGCCATTTGCCTTGCATATGTCGTGGCGAATTTAACCCGCTCTTGCTCGACAGGGGCTTTATCGGACTTTGACGCATGAAAAACAATTGTAATTTGCGCGTCCCGGTGCCACATAAGACCCACGCGAGATAATTTTGGGGCGAAAGCCCATAAACAAGAACAATTGATCGCGTGATGATAGTTACTCGCCATATTGCATTTGGGTCCAAACATGAGGCCGCAACTTGCAAGCAGAGCGATTGCTCGGACCGCCGAGCGCCAAACCTGCGGCAACTTTGCCGCCAGACTTACTTACCCGCGGCACCCTCGCCGCAAAACATCGGTTGACGAATTTCGGACAACCTGGGGAATATGAAACCGCGATGCAGCGCAGAAACAATATAGCGACGTCGACGAAAGGCCCACGCACAAGCGTCCGCCAATCGCAACCCGTTCGCCTGCGCGCCTTCGCCACCACTTACCGAACCTCTACGATACCCCACGCGCTTGCGCGATCACGGCGGTTCGCCAATGGAATACTATGTCAAAGAAAATGCTTATCGATGCCACCCACGCGGAAGAAACCCGCGTTGTGGTCGTCGAAGGAAATAAGATCGACGAATTCGATTTTGAGACCATCACCAAGCGGCAGATTGCCGGGAATATCTATCTAGCCAAAGTTACGAGGGTTGAGCCCTCTTTGCAGGCAGCCTTTGTGGATTACGGTGGCAACCGCCACGGATTCTTAGCGTTTTCAGAAATTCACCCTGATTACTACCAGATCCCCAAAGAGGATCGCGAAAAGCTGTTGGAAGAAGAAGCGCGCATCGAGCGGGCTGATCCGGATATGGACAGCGAGCCAGCAGCGGATGCAGATGCGCCAGCATCAAGCGACGATGCGGCAGAGGCCAAGCCAAAGCCGAAACGCCGTCGCGCCCCGCGTAAAAAGAAAGAAGAAACCGCAGCGGATGCCCCTGCTGAGGCTGTTGAGGCCAGTGCTGATGCAAATGCTGAGGATGCGCCTGTTGCGGATGCGCCTGTTGACGCACCCGTTGAGGTTGTTGCCGAAGATACCCCGGCTGAAGATGCGCCAAAGCCCAAGCGCAAGCGTGCACCGCGTAAGAAAAAGCCAGATACCCAAGCGGAAGCTGTCGGTTTGGAAAGTGATGACGATGATGTCGTCAGCGAAGATCCAGACGATAGTGAAAGCTTGTTGGTGGATACGCCGGAAGCGGCGGCTGAAAAGCCAAAGCGCAAGCGCGCACCACGCAAAAAGAAGGTAGAGGCCGAAGCGTCAAGCGATGAGGCGTCCACGGGTGAGGCGAAAAGCGAAGACTCCCCTGCGGGCGACGACGACACGGCAGATTCTGGTGATAAACCAAAGCGTCGTCGGTCACGGTCGCGTCGCAAGAAGTCAGACGATAACGACGATCAGTCCGAGACAAGAAATTCAGATCAACCCTACGAATCTGTAGCGGCCGAAGACGTTGAAGAAGAAATCGTGCGCAAACGCCGCCCCATGCGGCGCTTTAAGATCCAAGAGGTCATTCGCGTGCGTCAAATCCTGCTGGTGCAGGTCGTTAAAGAAGAACGCGGCAACAAAGGTGCGGCGCTGACGACTTATCTATCGCTGGCCGGTCGCTATTGCGTCCTGATGCCCAACACCGCGCGCGGTGGGGGTGTGAGCCGCAAGATCACCAATATTGCGGATCGCAAAAAGCTGAAAGAAATCGCAGCAGAAATCGAAGTGCCGCAAGGTGCGGGTCTGATTGTCCGAACCGCTGGTGCGCGACGGACCAAGACGGAAATCAAGCGCGATTACGAGTATCTTTTGCGCTTGTGGGAGCAAATTCGCGACCGCACCCTAAGTTCTATCGCGCCTGAAATGATCTATGAAGAAGGCAATCTGATCAAACGCTCGATCCGCGATCTTTATAGTCGCGAGATTGACGAGGTGATCGTTGACGGCGAGACCGGCTATAAAGAAGCCAAAGAGTATATGAAGATGCTCTTGCCGAGCCATGCCAAGAACGTGAAGCATTACGAAGAAACCATGCCGCTGTTCAGCCGCTATCAGGTTGAAAACTACTTGGGCGGCATGATGAACCCGACGGTTCAGCTGCGCTCTGGTGGCTATCTGGTCATCAACTTGACCGAAGCGCTTGTGGCGGTGGATGTGAACTCTGGCCGGGCCACGAAAGAAGGCTCGATCGAAGACACGGCCGTTAAGACCAACCTAGAAGCTGCTGAAGAAGTGGCGCGCCAGATGCGTCTGCGCGATTTGGCGGGTTTGATCGTGATCGATTTCATCGACATGGAAGAGCGCCGTAACAACAACGCGGTAGAGAAGAAACTTAAAGATGCGCTGAAAACAGATCGCGCGCGGGTGCAAGTGGGCCGGATTTCGGGCTTTGGCTTGCTGGAAATGTCGCGCCAACGTCTGCGTCCGGGCATGTTGGAAGCCACAACCACGCAATGTCCGCATTGTATGGGCACGGGCTATATCCGGTCGGAAGAAAACCTAGCACTCGCGATTATGCGGGAGCTGGACGAAGAAGGCATGCGCAAGCGGGCGCGGGAAATTTCGGTGAAAGTGCCGATTTCGATTGCGAACTACCTGCTGAATGACAAGCGCGAACATGTAGCGGCGATTGAATCGCGCTATGGCTTGTCGGTGCGGGTGGAAGCGGACCCGACGCTGATTGGCTCGCAATATGAAATCGAGCGCTCGAAAACATCGACGCGCACGCCACCGCCTGTGATTGAAAGCAAAGCGGTGACCGTGGATGACAGCGCGATGCTGGAAAACGCGGAGCCTGCGGCGGCACCATCGAATGCGCCGTCTGGCCCTGCTTCGGATGGGGAAAACTTGGACGAGAATGGTCGTCCAAAGCGCCGTCGTCGGCGGCGTCGGGGTGGTCGTGGCCGCAACCGGAACAACGAAAACGGTGCGCCAGCGGATGTTTCGGCTGAGGGCGACGCGTCACCAGATGCAAAAGGGCCAGATGCAAAAGGCAGCGAGGCGACTGTTGAAGCAGCCCCTGCCCCGGATGGTGCGAGTGATGCGCCAACGGATGCAGTAGCTGACGAAAAGCCCAAGCCAGCAAGACGCGGGCGCAAACCTGCGGCGGAAAAGGCTGCTGAGGCTGAGGCTGAGGCGACTGATACAGACGCGGTTGAGGAAAAGCCCAAGCGCAAGCGGGCGCCACGCAAAAAGGCAGAGGCGGCTCCGGCGGCTGAAGCGGAAGTTGTGGTGGAAGCTGCAAGCGACGTTGCGGCAGAGGAAAAGCCAAAGCCAAAACGGGCG
>CAZBBZ010000190.1:0-5826 GCA_964489925.1 uncultured Rhodobacterales bacterium | reverse complement strand
CCTTCTTCTGGTGCTGGCGCAAGTAAATCACGTTTTCTGCGGCGATGTCTTCGATTGTTTTATGAGGCTCGTGACCAAGGATCCCGCGTGTTTGGAAACCAATCACCGGGCGTTGTTTGCCCAAGATAGAGCCAACTTCGAACAGGTTGTTCACGTTACCGCCAACACCACCAACCACAAACAACGGCGTCTGAGCGTTTGCATCTGGGCCATTATGAATAACGGTCGATGTATCCCAAGCGTCGTCCTTGATCGTCGCCGGCGCAATTGGCGCGCCGCCTTTATCGGTTTGGCTTTCAACCACAATCGCTAGGTCAGATATGGTCTGGTGCTGGAATAGGGTCGAAATCGGTAGATCGATCCCAAAACGCGCCCGAATTTTGTCAAAAATCCGCACCGCCAAGAGCGAGTGACCGCCCACCTCAAAGAAATTCGCATCCGTGCTGATTTCTCCAACACCAAGCGCTTCTTTCCAGATCGTTGACAGCACTTCTTCGGTTTCAGTTCTAGGCTCTTTGAGCTTGCCTGCAACCGACGCATCAGCGCCGAATTTTGGCAATGCCCGCCGATCAACCTTACCATTTGCGTTTATGGGCAGGTCATCCACCGCAATATAAAATGACGGTATCGCGAATGTGGGAACCTCGCCACGGATTGCGTCTGCAACCGCAGTTTGGCTAAGGCTCTTGTCGTTAAGAACGTAATAAGCGGCAATCGCTTTGTCCGTTTGGCCCTCGGGTGCGGCTGCAACAACGGTTGCCTGTGCAATACCCGGCACCGCCTCTAGTGCGTTTTCAATTTCCGCCAATTCAACACGGAACCCGCGAATTTTGACTTGGGTGTCAATCCGCCCAAGATAATGCACGATGCCATTGGGCTCACGACGAACCAAATCACCCGTTTTGTACAGCGTTTCACTTGCATTCCATGGTGCCGGAACAAAGCTTGCCGCCGTCAATTCAGGACGGTTCAGGTATCCAAGCCCAACGCCGAGACCACCTGCATAAAGCTCTCCGGTTTCACCATCAGCAACGCTACGCATATTTTCATCAAGGACGTAAAGCGAGGTTCCCGAAATCGCCGTGCCAATTGGAAGCGGCTTGCCGCTTTCAAGATCAGCATCCGTAATCGTATGACAGCACGTAAACGTCGTATTTTCCGTTGGTCCATAGCCGTTGATCACGGTCAGATCAGGACAAACTTCTTTGACCTGGCGCACCTTCGCAGGTGACACAACATCGCCCCCTGTCAAAAGCTGGCGCAAAGGCTTCAAGTCTGCCGGACGCTCATCCGCCATGACGTGGAACAAGCCAGCTGTAATCCAAACCGACGTAATGGCTTCGTCGCGGATAATGGCACCTAGTTCGTCAAGTCGTAGCTGCGCTTGTGGCGGCACAACCAGTGTTCCACCGTTCAAAAGCGCGCCCCAAATTTCAAGCGTGGCTGCATCAAACGCGATTGGCGAGTTCTGCAAAATCCGCTCGTCAGAGCCAAGGTGCATGAAGTTTTGATCCACCACCAAGCGCAGAATAGCTTGGTGCGGTATGACCGCCCCTTTTGGCAGGCCGGTCGAGCCGGACGTGAACATGACATACGCCATGCTGTCCCCCGCCAACTGGGGCGAAGGTGCATTTGCGCCCGCAGTGTCATTATCACCTACGCTCAACGCAACGCGGGTTACATCACGACCTTCAAGGTCGGGAACATCACCCAGCACAAAATTGATATCCGCATCATCGGCAATGGATGCCAATCGGTCAGCCGGGAAGTAATCGGGCAACGGCACATAAGCCGCCCCCATTTTAATGATCGCCAAGATACCCGCGATGACATCAAAACTGCGACTGGTTGGAATACCAATCTTGTCACCAGCTTTCGCGCCAGCGTCCAGTAGCTTGTTGGCCAATGCGTTCGTCGCGCGATCAAACTCTGCGTAACTGACGCTTTGGTCGCCGAAACTTAGCGCCGGTTTTTCGCCATGCTTGGCGACAACATCAGCAAAGGCATCCGCAATATTATCAAAACGCGGCGTTGGATAGTTTTGCTCCAGCGGCACGGATGGTTGCACTGGCGCGATGGTTTTGGCACCGAACAAATCGGCGTTCCAAACCTCAAATTCGTCTATTGACGCGTCTGGTTTGGCAATGATTTCTTCCAGAAGGGCTACGAAAACATCGAAATGCTTTTTGATCGTATCCGCTTCAAACAGATCCGCCGAATAGCTCCACTCGGTCACAACCCGTTCGCTATGATCCGTCACGTTCAAGTACAGATCAAAATGTTCGTATTCGCGTGGGTTCGTAACCAGTTCTGCGGCCGTGCTGTCCCCAAACGTCAGCGCATCAAGATCAATGCCGTTGTCGATATTAAAGACAACCGGGATAAGCGTCGCGCGCGACGGATCACGCGGCAATTTTAACGCACGGACCAGCGCCCCAAACGTATAGTTTTGGTTGGTAAACGCATCGAGCATTTTGCCACGCACATTGGTCAAATGCGCCGTAAAGTCCGCCGTCCAATCAATCTGCGCCCGAATAGGTAGCAAGTTAACGCAATGACCCACCACATTTTCAGTGCCACGAGCCGCTTGGCCAGCAGCAGGAAGACCGATCACAACATCCGAAATTCCAGCGGCCCGCGCGATGGACAGCTTATAGGCTGCCAAAAGCATATTAACGAAAGTCGAGCCGCGTTTGGCTGCAAACTTACGAACCGGGGCGACCAATTCAGCCGGAATTTCAAAATCCAGACGAGCGCCGCGCACCGAACGGATCGGTTGCCGTGGCATATCGGTCGGAAGATCCAAAATAGGCGCAGGTTCTGCGAATTCACTTAGCCAGTATTGCGCAACGTCGCGCGCATCTTCGGACCGGATCCAGTCATGTTCAATCCGCGCATAGTCGATAATGCTGTCAGCTTTACGCAAGGGGCGCGCATCTGCATCCGTCAATGTCGCATAGATTGCCGCAATATCGCGCGCAATAACGTCGATTGACCAACCGTCACATACGATGTGATGCGCGGTGATGATAAGGCTATGCTCGTTATCAGAAACGGTAACCAGCTTGGCGCGCACCATTGGTCCGTTCTTGATATCAAACGGGGTTTCCACCTCGGTTTGCGTGGCTTCTTTCAGCTTTGCCTGACTTGTTGGACCGTCGAGTTCACGCAAGTCGATATGCTCTACCGATACATCAACTTCGGCATGGATCAACATGAACGAGCCATCGGGACTAAACGTAGAGTTCAAGGCGTCATGGCGTCGGAACGTTCTGCGCGTCGCCGTGAGCAGCTTCTTGGTGTCTATGTTCCCATCCAAACGCAGCGTTACGCTTTCGTTATAGGCAGCGTTTTCATCCGGTTGCACCAAAAGCGAGGCCCAGATTTCGCGCTGTGCTTCTGTTGCAGGAACCGAAATACTGTCGGACACCTGCGTCATGCTCACTTGGATTTTTTCAACACCATCCGGCAACAACAGCCGTGGCGGTACGGTCGACAGTTTCGGTCCCTCATAGGGTACCATTTCGCGCCCCGTCAGCATCCCATCAGCCCGCATTTCAAGAACCGAATCCTTCACCGCATCGATGATATATTCGATATCTTCGCTGTCATGGGCCGCCGTCATGTAGGACGGGAAGCCCTCTAGGATAAACACACCACGCTCGCGCATATGCGCCCCAAGAAGCGGGCCGAATTTCTGATCTTCACCGATGCGAAGATACATAAGCGAACCGCAATTTGGCATCTGGAACGGCAAGTCATTGTCTTCGAACCAACGATCCAAGGTGCCCGCAACGCGATCACCCTTTGCATTGATGTTCTTCCAGAAGAAATCCGACTGTTTGGCGAAGAATTCCATCGTCGCACGAGCCGCAGCCATAGCCAGCGGGTGGCGCACAAACGTCCCCGCAAAGAATGTCACTGGCGCAGACGGGAAGCTGTCGTCGCCATAGTTCCACTCGCCACCACCATCAAAGGTGTCCATGTATTTCTTTTTACCAGCGACCACACCAATGGGCATGCCGCCACCGGGGATTTTGCCGTAAGTCACCAAATCAGCGTCTACACCATAATAGCCTTGCGCGCCTTTCGGTCCGAAACGGAAGCCAGTGATAACTTCATCAAAGATGAACACCGTTTCGCTTTCGCGGGTAATACGGCGCACTTCGCGGATGAAATCCACCGGACGGAATTCGGGACGGCGCGATTGAACAGGTTCGACCAAAACGGCGGCCAATTCATGGGCGTGGCTGCGAATGTAATCAAGCGCTTCTGCCGATCCATAAGGCAGCACCACCGCGTTCGCGACCGCATCACGCGGCACACCCGGTGCCAATGGCATGGTCCGTGGGCCATCTTTACCGTTCACTGCACGCACAAGAACTTCGTCAAAGTTGCCGTGATAATCTCGGGCAAACATCACGATTTTGTCGCGCCCTGTGACGGTACGTGCAAGACGCATGGCGGCGTAAACCGCTTCCGAGCCGGTACAAACAAAACTGGCCCGTTCGTTGCCCGTCAGCTCACACATCAGTTGCGATGTTTCAAGCGCCGCAAGACTTTGGGGACCAACCTCAAAGCCAGCTTCCATCTGTTCTTCAACCGCCTTTACGATGAAGTCCGGGGAATGGCCCAAAAAGCCAGGTCCAAAGCCGTTCAGAATATCGATATATTCATTGCCATCTACGTCAATCAGACGAGAGCCCAGCGATTTCGACGTGGTGATCTGATAAACCAGTTCTTTCCACATGCGGTTAAAGCCGGAGGCCGTACGCGGATCAGCATGGAACGTGCGATATTCCGCAGTTAACTTTTTCGAGGTCGGCGTCTTTTCATTGAAGCGCTTCACAAGCCGCGAAATATGGTTGCGTTGTTCACGGGTCAGGTCATCAGAAACGTCACGCGTCTCGATCTTCGTGGATGGTCCTGACGTGGGGCTCGCATCTTTGTCGTCGGATTTCGTTTCAATCCGCGTCATTTCCGCCATTGGCGTGGTGCGGTCTTTGGGCGTTTTGCCTTTGACTGATCCCTTTGCCTCGATGTGCTTGGACAGCTCATCAAGAGTCGAAAACCCGTCAATCAATTCGCGCAATGTTACTGCAACACCGAAACGGTCCGAAATTTCTTTCGTCGCTTGCGTCAAGAGTAACGAGTCAAAGCCAAGTTCTAAGAAATAGCTATCGCCAGCCATGTCATCGGGGTCGAGGCCCGACAATTCTGACAACATATCCCGAAGCGCCTCGTCCACGGTAATTGCTGTGGCGGCATCTTCGCTTTCAGCATCCTCGATTGTATCCGCGCCACCAGAAACAAAGCCCGATGGATCGACATCAATCGGCTCAACCCAGAACCGTTGGCGCTGGAATGCGTATTCCGGCAGGTCAAACTGGCGCGGCGCTTTGCCTGCAACATCAGGGTTCAGCAAATCCCACTCAACCGGCAAGCCATGCGCCCAAAGCGTTCCAAAGGCTTCCAGCAACGCATAATGCGAGTTCTGATCGTCCGATTGCGCGTGCGGCAACGAATTTACCGTTGGTTTCGCGGTTTTCTTGTCCGTATTCATAGCGGCAAGGGTCGCCAAAGTGCGTCCCGGCCCAACCTCTAGGAAAATATCCGGCGAGCCGTTCCAAAGATTGCTGATCGCATCATAAAAGCGAACAGGCTTGCGAATATGATCCGCCCAGTAATCTGGATCAGTCGCTTCAATCTCAGTCAGCCAATCACCCGTTACCGTCGACATGATCGGAATATCCGGCGCGTTCAGCGTGACACCCGCAACCGCTTTGTGGAACTCAGCAACCGCTGGTTCCATCATCCGGCTGTGGA
>CAZBBZ010000189.1:0-5927 GCA_964489925.1 uncultured Rhodobacterales bacterium | reverse complement strand
GCAGCATCGCGCGGCAGCATGCCTTGGGGGTCAAACATAGACCACAAAATGTCGTCGATCAGAACTTCGTTGAAGCCAAGCTTGATCTGCATGTCTTGTGGCTCTTCTGACTGGGCAATTGGCATGGCAACAGCAAATTCAGCGGAATCGATTGAAACGCTTGCTTCAGGCAGTCCCATAGCGGGCAGGCCGATAAGATAATTCACTTCGTTGATCGCACCACGGTAGGCCACATTGCCGTCGTCCATTGTGCCGCTTACATCAAGTCCAGCCCCACTTGTTTTTATGTTAAAGGGCATGGCTTCAGGGACTTGGACGTCCATCACGCTGGACGAGTCGCCCGTGGTCATAGTGAAATTGCCCGTGATCGCGCTTGGGTCCGGTTCTTCGCCTTCAATCACCGAGCTGGCATCAAACGAATAGGCCATCGTGAAGTCGTTCATGTTTGACTGAACTTCAACGCGCCCGGATTCTTCGGGTGGGGTTATGCTGTAGTCAAAGTTCATGGACTCTGCGACAAAGTTGCCGGTCCCTGCTTTGAAGTTATTGTCAGGGTAAATATGTGCGCCTGATAGTTCTGAAAATACGAGATTCAAAGACAAGGGAAACTCGCCCCCAACATCCCTGACCGTGATGCTTGAAGCGGTAAATTTTTGTTCTACGTTGCCGCTGTTGTCACTTAGGATGTATTCAAGATCTGCGCTGAGAATTTCAAATTCGCCGGTTTGCCCAGAGTCCGGGTCTGTAACGATCATTTGCATCACGGGCGCAAGGGTCACGCGGGACGCATTGCCCATATCTTCGAGCTTGATCCAGTCCACTTCAAAGCGGCCTTCGCCATCCTCTGAGGAAATGACCACGTCATTCCATTCAACCACATTCCCGTTTTCGACCCGCTCGCCGATCACCACATTCGTGTCATCGCTTTCGGCTTGATCGAGCAAACGATCAACAAGCGTGTTTTTGGCAAGCGCCGGACTTAGCGACATGATCAGCGCCGTTGCGCAAATTGTTGTCGAAGATTTAAGGCGGTTTTTGAAACTAGAGGGGATCATGTCGGTCTTTTCTCTGACGTTTGGTTGTATCTTTAGGGGGTTTAGCATGCCCCCAACTGCGGGGCGTCACCAAGATTAGCGGTTACTTAAGGTTAACTTATGCCCTTTGAGGCGTTCTGGCAAATATTTGCACGCAAAAATGGCAGCTATTTGGCAGCCATTTGGTTGGGCGTTGGGTTTTATCCAATCAAGCGCGGTGTTGACAGGGCGGATGCCTTGGCCCAAGCATCGGCGCATGTTCGATTTGCGCCCCGTGGGCTATCTCTTGGGCGTCCTTGTGGCGATGCTAGGCGGGGCCGCATTGGTCCCGGCCGGGCTTGCTTATTTTTCGGGCGAAACTCAGGCAGAAATTTTCCTAATGTGCGCCTTTATTTCCGGCTCTTTTGGCGGTGTTGTGGCGCTTGCCTGTGTCAGCCCGTCGCGCGAGCGGTTGAATATTCAACAGGTGTTTCTGCTCACGACCTTGGTTTGGTTGGTTTTGCCGCTGTTTGGCGCTTTGCCATTTTGGATGGGCGCGCCCGAGGTCAGTTATTTGGACGCGTTTTTTGAAGCCATGTCCGGGCTGACCACAACCGGGGCGACCATAATCGTAGGTTTGGATGAGCTGCCCCGCGCGACCCTGCTTTGGCGTGGGATGTTGCAATGGTTCGGCGGTGTGGGCGTTGTTGTGGTTGCGATGGCCTTGTTGCCCGCGTTGCGGGTTGGTGGCATGCAGATTTTCCGCACGGAAGGCTTTGATACCATGGGCAAAATCTTGCCCCGCGCTACGGAAATTTCCATCTCGATCTCTTACATTTATGTAACGCTCACGGGCGTTTGCTTTCTTGCCTATGCCTTTGCAGGAATGAACGGGTTTGACGCGCTGGTACATGCGCTGACCACCATTGCAACCGGTGGGTTTTCCAATAGCGATGCCTCTTTTGGCGCCTATAAAGGCGCGCCGGAATATGTGGGCGTTGTGTTCATGGTGCTCGCGAGCCTGCCGTTCGTGCGCTATGTGCAATTGGTGAATGGCACAGCGCAACCGCTGTGGCGCGACAGCCAAATCCGCGCGTTCCTAAAGCTGATTGCTTTGGTGGTGCTGATCCTTGTGCTGTTTCGTTTGGTGGGCGAGGGCCAATATTCAGAAATCGCGTTTCGAGAAGCCCTGTTCAACGTCACCTCCGTGATGACCGGAACGGGATACGCCAGCACGGATTATCAGCTTTGGGGCGAGTTTTCTGTCGCGGTGTTTTTCGTGATCGGGCTAATTGGTGGCTGCGCGGGCTCGACGTGTTGTTCGGTCAAAGTGTTCCGCTATCAACTGTTGGTTTCCGCGATCATCACACAGGTGCGCCAAATCCATTCGCCAAGCGGCTTGTTTGTCCCCCGCTATGAGGGCCGCGCCGTGTCATTTGATGTGTTTTCTTCCGTGATTTCGTTCTTTGTGATGTTCATCACCACCTTGTTGTTGGTGGCCGCCGCCCTGTCGCTTACAGGGGCTGATTTCATCACATCGCTTTCGGGCGCGGCTGCGGCTTTGGCAAACATCGGTCCCGGTTTGGGCGATCAAATCGGCCCGGTGGGGAATTATGCCAGCCAAAGCGATAGTGCGAAGCTGATTTTAGCGGCGGCGATGTTGATCGGGCGGCTGGAATTGCTGTCGGTTTTTGTTTTGTTTAGCGCGGCATTTTGGCGGCGCTAACGAAAGGGGTAGGGCAAATGCAAAGAACCTTGGGCTCGCAAATCAGCCATGCGCTTAAGACGCGTGATGTTGAGGTGATTTTTGGCATCCCCGGCGTGCATAACGTCGAAATGTATCGCGGGATCGAAGAAGCGGGCATCACCCATGTTCTAGCGCGCCACGAACAAGGGGCGGGCTTTATGGCCGATGGCTATGCGCGCGCGACGGGCAAGCCGGGGGTGGCCTATGTGATTACTGGGCCTGGGCTTTGCAATATCATGACCCCCATGGGACAGGCTTATTCTGATAGCGTGCCGATGTTGGTGATTTCGAGCTGTTTGGATGACACGGTTGGCAAACGCGGGCAGCTTCACCAGATGCTCGACCAACGGGCTGCAGCGGACTGTGTGTGCGACTGGTCCATTGAAGCTGCGACACCGCAGGAGGCTTACGAATTGTTGTCGCGTGCGTGGCATGAGTTTGCCCATGAGCGCGGGCGGTCCAAGCATATTCAGGTGCCGATAGCGGCGTTAGAGGCGATGGCCGACCCCGCGCCTGACCCCAATGTTGCAACGGATCAGGTGTTGGATGCACAAATCCCTGATGATCTAATCGGGGCATTAAATGCCGCCAAGCGCCCGTTGTTTGTATTTGGCGGCGGGGCGAGCGAGGCGGCGAAAGATGCGCGGGCTTTGTTGGAAAAAACCAAAGCGGGGGCATTCACCACTTATGCCGGGCGGGGGATTGTGCCGCCAGATTACCCCTATTTGTTCGGGTCCTATCTGGCTCGGCCTAGTTCGGCGGATGTGATTGCGTCAGCGGATGTGGTTGTGGTGGTTGGCTCGGAACTATCTGAATGTGATCTGTGGCGTGATCAGTTGGGCCAGACCTGCCCGATGTATCGCATTGATATCGAGGATATCGACCTTCCGGCGGTTGACGACGAGATCCGAATAAAAGGCGATGCGCGCCATCTGCTCGGCGGTCTGGCGCATGAGGTCGCAGGCAAAGCGGTATCCGGCTGGTCGCAAACCCATGTGCAAGAGTGTCGTGCCAAGTGGCGCAACGAAACCGATGCCGAGCGCCCGGGCATCGTGCCAATCGCCCAAGCGATGCAAGACGCGTTGCCTACCGATACCATGTTCTTTTCGGACATGACCCAATTCGCTTATGTGGCCAAAGAGGTGTTGGATATGCCCAACCCCGGCCTATGGCATCACCCCTTCGGTTTTGGCACGCTTGGCTATGCGCTGCCTGCGGCAATCGGTGGTAAGGTCGGACGCGGGGATGCGCCTGTGGTGGCGATTTTGGGTGATTACGGCCTGCATTACACCTTGCCGGAAATTGGCGTGGCGGTGGAGCTGGGGTTGAGCCTGCCGATCTTAGTTTGGGACAATTCCAAGCTGATGGAAATCGAGGATGCGATGGTGCGTAGCCAAATTGCGCCCAATGCGGTGGTGGCCAAGAACCCGAATTTCTGTGCTGTGGCAGAGGCCTTTGGCGCGGCCGCGGTAAAACCGGAAACACTTTCGGAAATGGCCGACGCGCTAAATGCGGCACTAAGCGCCGGGCGACCAACATTGATCCATGTCAGCCCCGATATTTTAGGGTAAGCTCGCCGAGACACGGAAGGATTGTTATGACGAAGCCTAGTTATTTTGCCGCCCACGGGGGGTTGCCCGGACAAGACCAACTGATGACCGGGCGCGCGCGCGTGGAAACGCATTATGCGGTTATTCCCAAAGGCGTGATGAGCGATATCGTGACCTCGAACATGCCCGGTTTTGACGGCGCGCGGTTCTGGGTTCTCGCGCGGCCCATGAGCGGGTTTGCCGAAACGTTTTCCTATTATATCGGCCAGCTTGATGCAGGCGGTGGCAGTCAGCAACCCGAACCCGAAGAAGACGTGGAAGCGGTGATTTTTGTAACCGCAGGTGCGTTGCAGTTGAGCTTGAGCGGTGAAACCCACGACATGACTCACGACATGGCCCCTGGCGGCTACGCCTTTGTTGCCCCCGGTGAGGATTGGAGTCTTTCGTCAAAAACGGGCGCGACCTTCCATTGGATTCGCAAGCGTTATCAGCCTGTTGAAGGGCTAACTTGGCCTAAAAGCTTCGTAACGGATGAAACCAAAGTTGCGCCCAATGAGATGCCTGACACCAACGGGGCTTGGTCAACGACGCGCTTTGTGGAGCCAAGCGATCTGTCGCACGATATGCATGTGAACATCGTGAACTTTTTGCCCGGGGGATCGATCCCCTTTGAAGAAACTCATGTGATGGAACACGGGCTTTTTGTTCTGCAGGGCAAGGCGGTCTATAAGCTCAACCAAGATTGGGTTGAAGTGGAAGCCGGCGATTTCATATGGCTGCGCGCCTTCTGCCCACAAGCCTGTTACGCGGGTGGACCAGAGCCGTTTCGTTATTTGCTGTATAAGGACGTGAACCGCCACGCCGAGCTGCCCTAAGAGGCGGCCGCTTTCATGTGATTTGATAGGGCGTGTCGAACCAGTGTTCTTGCAGGTTGTCGCCCGCACCAATGCGATCAACCACCGCGAAACGCCCCGGAGGTGCGAGCGGTGTCAGCACCCCATGCCATGTGCCGCGATGAAAGTTAATGCCTTGACCGGGGGCGGTGCGAAACGCTTGGGGCTGGCCCGGCGCACCTTTGTTATCAAGTGCGACAATCACCAGAAACGGGCTTTGGGTCATGGGCAAAAACGCCTGACTGCCCAAAGGATGGCGTTCCATCATTTCTAGCTCATAAGGCAACGTTCGCGGTTCGGCTTCAAACAGGCTGATGCCCGCTTTGCCATCGCTAAAGTCTAGCTGCGCCAGATCATGGAACCGCCCACATTGCCCCTGATTGATGATCATATCGGGGGTATCGCTGATCTCGATCACATCGCCAAACGGGGCGAAGGCATCGCGCGTCAAAGGTTGGGCTTGGACGAGCATGTTATTCCCCAAACAAGGCGACTAGGCGCAGTTCAGCGATGCGTTCGACTTGGCGACAGGCCTCGCAAAATTCTGCATCCGTGTCGTTTTCAACCCGCCGGGCCATCGCGGTAGAAATGCCCGCCTTATCGTGATCGCGCACGGCGATGATGAAGGGGAAGCCGTGCTTTTCGGTATAGTCTTTGTTCATCGCTTCAAATTCAGCGCGCTCCGCATCGGTTAGGGCATCAAGCCCCGCACTGGCCTGTTCCG
>CAZBBZ010000188.1:0-5972 GCA_964489925.1 uncultured Rhodobacterales bacterium | reverse complement strand
GGCCCCTTTGGGCACGGGCGCACCTGTCAAAATCCGCAAGGCATGGCCCGGCGGAACCTCGCCATCGAACCCATGACCCGCAGACGCGCGCCCTTGCGCCAGCGGCAAGGTCAAAGGCGCATCACGAGGCAGCCCTTCAAGGGCGGAAAACGCAAAGGCATAACCGTCCACGGCTGCATTGGTAAACGGCGGATGCGCACTTTGGGCAATCACATCGCGCGCGGCAATCAGCCCAAGTGCAAAATCGCGGGGCGTTTCTTGCACGCCCGCCACGCATGAAACCGCTGCTTCCAGTCGGGCAAGTGCGGTTTCAACCGGCGTCCAATCAACGCCGGGGGGCAGCGCGAAGCAATCATTTGCCAAGCGCTTTGTCACTGGTTTAACCCCAAATCAGCGGCGATAAACGCAGCGATTGCACCCGTGTCATTCAGATCGAAAATCGGCACCGAAAGCTTGGGCAAATCCACATCACTGGCCACCGCGCGAATGCTGTCGTTTTCAAGCGCCAAAAGTGGGCGGTCCGCATCTGCGCGATGCGCCTCAATTTTGGGATGAGCGCCGCCCTTGAAGCCTTCGACCAGTACCAGATCAGCCGGCGCCATCATCGCCAACAGCTCATCCAAACTGGGCTCTGGCGCGCCGTTTAATTCGCGCATCAAAGCGATCCGTGCAGAGGAAGCCACCAGCACCTCGCCCGCCCCCGCTTGGCGGTGGCGATGACTGTCGCGGCCCTCATGGTCAATATCAAAGGCATGATGGGCATGTTTGACGGTTGAAACCTGAAGCCCCGCATCGGTGAAATGCGTCACCAACCGCGTGACCAACCCGGTCTTGCCAGTATTTTTCCAGCCCGCGACCCCGTAAAGCTTCACGTTTTCATATCCTGCCCCAAATCCCGCAACTTCGCTTTCGCCGCCTCAAGATCTTCAGGCGTGTTCACATTAAAGAACGGGTTTTCGGGCTGCTCGTCAAACGAAACCGCCGCAATCCCATGCGGTTCGGCCCATAAAACGATTTTTCGGATGTCCGCTTGCAAGGCGGCAGCTAGATCATCGGCCAAGGCCGTGGGCCAAAGCGCGATGGTGGGCTGCAAGCGATGCTTGCCCTCGCCGCGGGCGGCCATGGCGATTGTTTGCGCGCTATCAAGACCGCCCGCTAGTCGGGTTGCCAAATCGCTTGGGATAAACGGCGTATCCCCTGCCACGCTAAGCACATGCGAAAATCCTTCGCGCGCGCCCCATTTCAGGCCCGCGTGGATGCCCGCAAGCGGGCCAAGATGACCCGAAATCACGTCTGTTAGGACCGGATGCCCAAGCGCGCGGTAGGAGTCGAGTTCTGCATTCGCACTGATCGCAATGGCGTCCACCTGCGGGGTCAACTGGTCGCACACCAAGTCGATCAACCGCACAGATCCCAGATCCGCCAATGCTTTTTGAATACCGCCAAGGCGTGTGGCTTGGCCCCCCGCAAGGATCAAACCCGCGATTGGTCCTAAACCTTGGTTGCTCACGCTTTGGCTTTGCTAAGACCCGGCGCACCTACGGACGCGCGCTCATCTAAGGTCTCTCCAGCCCCCCAGGTTTTGATCGCCGCCAATACATCATCGCGGCTGACATCTTTGGGCAGCTCTACATCCAAAACGGGAATAAAATGCGTATTGTCGAGCCGCAAGCCGATGCCTTGGGGCGTGGTGACAATCGCGCGCACACTGGCCCAAGTCACAAATTCCGCCGAATGTTCCGTCTTGGAATGAATACCGTCCGCATCAAGCGTCACATCAATCGGCCCACGGCGATACAAGATTTTTTCGCGGTCCACATCGGCAATGGTTTCGTGCAATCGCGCAACCAGCAATCCGCACAGATAAGCGGCAGTTAGACCGAGCATGATGCCCCCCCAAAACACCAGCGGCGCGATTTTTACGAAGGCCGGGTGAAGGGCTGCAAATGTGGGTGCGTATTCGCGCAGCGCGATTTTCACGATAAGGTAAATAAAGAGCAACATGATCGCGACGCCGAACACCTCGGTCAACGACCGCCATTGGCCAAACACATGCCGATGCATGTAGCGCGATTCCGCCCCGTTGGGGTCGTAGGCGTATTTGATGGTCTCGGACACGACGCTCATTTTGCGTCCCCCCTGTCGTTGCGCGCGTTCGCGGCCTGTGTGGTGTTTGGGTATTTTAGGCGATCATGGCCACTTAAACAAACATATCTCTCACCGCGCATCCGTCCAATCAAGGTTAGCCCCGCTTCCCGCGCCAAATCGACGCCCCAAGCGGTGAAACCAGAGCGGGACACGAGGGCGGGAATGCCCATCAAGACGCATTTTATCACCATCTCCGAGGTTAGGCGCCCGGTCGTATAGAGAATTTTATCGCGTGCGGATATGTCGTTTAGCACCATGTAACCTGCGATTTTATCGACCGCGTTATGGCGGCCCACGTCTTCCATATAAATCAGCGGCTGATCCCCTTGGCACAGCACCGTGCCGTGAATTGCGCCAGCTTCCAGATAAAGCGACGGCGTGGTGTTGATGGTTTTGGACAGGCTGTAAAGCCAGTCGACCTGCAACGTGGTGTCGGGCAACTCGACGCCTTCAAGCGCCTCCATCATATCGCCAAAGACAGTACCAATCGCGCAGCCTGAAGTGCGGGTCTTTTTCTTTAGCTTTTCCTCGTAATCCGTTTGGCGCGTGGTGCGCACAACAACGGTTTCAAGATCGTCGTCATAATCAATCGCGGTGATCTTATCATCGGCAAGCAACATGCCTTGATTACGCAGATAGCCCACCGCCAACAGATCGGGGTAGTCGCCAATGGTCATGGCGGTCACAATTTCTTGCGCGTTCAAAAATATCGTCAACGGGCGCTCTTCGACCACCGAAAGGTCAAGCGTCGCGCCGTTCTGGTCAATCCCTTGCAATGCGCGGGTCAGCCCCTGCGCAGTTGGAATTGGCTTAATGATAAACGGATCGTGCGCAGAGTTTTTCCCATGCGTCCCATCGTTCTGGTCTGTGCTTTTTTTATGCACGGCTGTTTTTTCTCTGCCGCTGTTTCTTGCCTAGTGCCATGAATATGGCGCAATCATGGCAAGATTAGGGCACAAAAACCCCAAGGATTGCAAGTGCGCCACCTTTAATGACGTATCTGTGACATCGCTTTTTGTTGATATCCTATTTCAACGCGCCCTGTTTATAAGGGGTTCATGAGCAATCGTTTCTTAAAATTTCTGCGCATCGCGCTGGCACGCATGGCATGTGTGGCACTGGCTTTTGGTGTCGCTTTTGGGCCTATGCAGGCACAAACCTCATCCCAAGCGATTAACTTGGATGAGATTTCCCAACTGCGCTTGGCCTATGGGTGGACGCGCAATGACGGGGCGCATGTGGCCGCGGTTGTGGTAGATTTGGCGCCGGGGTGGAAAACCTATTGGCGCGCGGCGGATAGTAATGGCTTGCCGCCGAGCTTTGATTGGCGCGGCTCGGACAATGCAAATTCCGTGCAATACCTTTGGCCAACGCCCCAAGTGTTTACGAGTGCTGCCACGCGCACCATCGGATTTGAGCACCAGTTGGTACTGCCTATTGTCGTTAGGCCCAAAGACCGCGATGACACTTTGTCGCTTGATTTGGTGATGGATTACGGGGTGTGTAGCCAGATTTGCATTCCAGCGCGCGGCGCGGCGTCATTGGATTTGGCAAATGCGCTGCCCGAACGCGAGTTGATCGAATTGGCGCTTTTGGCTCGCCCAGAAACGGGCACAGATCGCGGCTTGCGCAAGGCAACCTGTGGGATTTCCCCGCAAGGTGAGGATTATGAACTTGCCGCTGATCTGTCCTTCGCTGATCCCTTGGGGCAGGTTGATGCGGTGATGATCGAAGCCGGGGACGAGCGGATTTGGGTGTCGGAACCGGACATTGCCGCATCCGCCAATTCCGTGTCGCTGACGGCGGATGTCTATTACTTTGGGGACGGCGCAATGGCGCTTGATCGCTCTGCCATGCGCTTTACGCTATTGACCTCGACCGGCGGGGTCGAGGTTGCGGGCTGTACCGGTGGCTAAGCGCCAGCTGCTTTAGCGTAGCTCTTTTTGCACGCCCTGTTGAACGGGGCGCGCGGCCACAAACAGGCTGATGAGAAACACCAGCACCAAGCCAACAAAGGCACAAAAAGCCGTTGCCCCAAGGCCAGAGCCGATGCCAAAGCCGTTTTGCGCAAATCGGGCAATCAACCCGGGCGCTTGCCCGTTCATCAGCCATGCCCCGATGGTCACGGACAGAACCCCAAGCGTGCCAGCAATGGACCCCAGAACAATCGCACGCGCACGGCTTGGCACAGCGCGCCCGGTTGAGCTGCGGCGCAAGGCGCGGAACATGCGGCCCACGTCTTGCTGGATGATAATCACCGATGGAACGATCAGCAGCACAATAAACAGCCCGAACCCAAGCCCATAGGCCAGTGTAATCACTGTGGGTTTCAAGAATTGCGCTTGAGCGGAAGTTTCATAAAGCAGTGGCGCAAGCCCCAGAACCGTGGTCAGCGTGGTCAGCACCACAGGGCGCAAACGATCGGCCGTGGCATCCACCACCGCTTGGCGGATGCCCTTCTTTTCGGCGTATTCATCAATGGTTGAAATCAACACGATGCTGTCATTGATGATGATCCCGGTCATGCCAATCAGCCCTACAACCGTAAACATCGACAGCGGCACATCCCAAATGTAGTGGCCCCAAATTGTGCCGACGAGCCCAAAGGGAATGATGACCATCACCACAATCGGGCGCGCCCAGCTGGAAAAAATCCACGACAGCACAAGGAAAATTCCAAGCAGGCAGATGTAAAGGGCCATCAGCGAGTCGTTTAGAAAGTCGCCTTCTTGTTCGGCCAAACCGCCAAGACGGAAATCAACGCCAAATTCAGACGTAATGCCCGGCAAAATCTGATCACGCAGAGTTTCGGTGATGGTGCGCGCGCGTTCAGGATCATCGTCCGAAATCTCGCCCGTCACATTGATGCGGCGCAACCCGTTTTCGCGGATCACTTGGCTAAAGCCTGCCGCTTGGGTCACGGTCACGATGTCAGACAGCACCACAAAAGCCCCATTTGGGCTGCGCACGCGGGTACGGTTCAAATAATCGGCGGTCAGTTCGTCTTCATCCACCGCAACGGTGATCTTACCCGTGCGCGCGCCCACGGGAAACTCTGCCGCCTGAATACCGTTCAAACGCTGGTAAAGATCGCGCCCCAATGCGTCGATGTTAAAGCCAAGCGCACGACCTTGCGGTGTCAGCTCTAACACCAGTTCATCCTTATCAAAGGCCAGATCATCTTCCACGGCTGAAACTTCGCCAAACTGATCCAGCTCGGTTTTCAGCTTTTCAGACGCGGCCTTTAGGGTTTGCGCATCCGCCCCAAAGAACATCACATCCAGACTGTCCCCACCGGGACCAGAGCGCCAGCCGCGAAAGCTGAGCGTTTCAAGCATGGGATGATTACGCACCGCGTCTTGCACAGCCCCAAGAATGGCAAAACTAGAGGTGGGGCGTTGATCCCGGTCGATCAATTCAATGCTGATCGACCCCAATTGGCTTGGCTCTTTCGTCGATTGTCCGGACAGCCCGCGCCCTGTGGTGCCGCCCAGTTGCAACATGGTAAAGCTGATCGGGTCCACCCCATGTTCGGCTTCATATTCCGTTGAAACTTGATCGACGGCCCGTTGCAGCTCTTGGATCATTTCGAAAGTGTCATCTCGCGTCGCACCGGGCAGCATGGCGATATTGCCGGAAATTGACCCGCGTTCCGGCGGGCTAAAGAAGCGCCAAGTGACCGTGCCGGACATCCACATGGTGATGACAAGTGACAAAATCACAATCGCCCCCGCAACTACCGGATAGCGGAAGGCGATGACGCCGTTAATCAGCGGGCGAAAGATTTGCTCGCGAAATTTGCCGAACCATTTGTTGAAAAACAG